>JAGWOU010000001.1 GCA_028870815.1 Rhodospirillales bacterium
CCATGCTGTTCATGATGGCATCACCAAAGGCATCCGCCTCGGGCACGTCTTCCTGGTAGCGCACCGGAAAGCCGCCGCCGAGATTGAGCATCCGCATCGGCAGCCCAGCCGCCTTCAGGTCGGTGAACAGCATCGCCACTTCCGCGATCGCCAGCTCATAAGCCAGCGTGCCGGTCTGCTGCGAGCCGACATGAAAGGAGAGCCCGTGCGGCACCAGCCCCAGGGCCGGGGCGGCCAGCATCAGCTCCTTGGCCTTTTCCAGCGTGGTGCCGAATTTTTTGGAAAGCGGCCATTCCGCGCCAACATTGTTCACGGCAATGCGGCAATAGATTTTCGCACCCGGCGCATGGGCAGCGATTTTTTCCAGTTCCTCAGCCGAATCAAAGGCGTAAAGCGGTACGCCATGGGCGTGGGCGCGCGCGATGGCCGAGGGTTTCTTGACCGTGTTGCCGAAGGAAATGGCCTCAGGTGCCGCGCCGGCCTCAAGGCAGGCCTCGATCTCGGGCAGGGAGGCGGCGTCGAAACACGACCCGGCCTTGGCCAGCAGCCGCAGGATTTGCGGGGCGGGGTTGGCCTTTACCGCGTAATAGATGGCGGCTTCGGGCAGGGCGGAACGCAGCTGGGCGAAATTCTCCGCCACCCGGTCAAGGTCCAGCACCAGGCAAGGCGTCGCGGGGTGCGACGCCAGAAAAGAAGCGATTTTGGGAGTCATCGCCCTCATCCTTTCTCTCATTTGCCCGCCTGTTCACGCGGCGGGCAAGGTTATCGAAACGGTCCAACGAACCAGCCGACTTCCAGGTTTCCCCAGTCGTGCTGCCAGAACGCTTGACGCCGTTGCGTAACCGGAGACCGGCAGAGGCACGTACGTTGCTGCGTGATGCGCACATACGGCCAAGGGGGGCGGGGCGCAAGGGTAAAATGGCGTGGCGGGAATGTTACGGCGGCGGCCGAATTGTCACGTATTGCAACCTATACTGCCCAAAGCCCAGGCGCGGCGCTATTGTAACAGGCATGGAGACTCTGCCGCATATACTGGTTGTTGATGACGACCGCGAGATTCGTGAACTGCTGGCCAAGTTCCTGGAACGCCAGCGTTTGCGCGTGACCACTGCCCGCGATGCGAAGGAGGCGCGCCGCGCCTTCCTGAACGGGCATTACCAGCTTGTGGTGCTGGACCTGATGCTGCCCGGCGAAGGCGGGCTGGAGCTGGCGCGCTGGTTCCGCGCCGAGACCAATGTGCCGATTATCATGCTGACCGCCATGGCCGATGAGACGGACCGGATCATCGGGCTGGAACTGGGGGCGGATGACTACGTTACCAAGCCTTTCAACCCCAGGGAGCTGCTGGCGCGCATCCGCGCCGTGCTGCGCCGCACCGCCGAGGCGGAGGACCGTGTTTCCGACCAGACCGCCAAGGTTTACCAATTCGCTGGCTGGATGCTGGAAACCGCCCGCCGCCGCCTGCTGGACCCGAGCGGGGTGGAGGTTTCCATCACCGGCGGCGAATATGACCTGCTGGTGGCATTGCTGGACCGGCCGAACCGCGTGCTGACGCGCGACATGCTGCTGGACCTGTTGCGCGGCCGCCAGGCCGGGCCGTTCGACCGCGCGATCGACGTGGCGGTATCCCGCTTGCGCCGCAAGTTGGAGG
Organism: Rhodospirillales bacterium; assembly: GCA_028870815.1. GTDB lineage: Bacteria > Pseudomonadota > Alphaproteobacteria > Acetobacterales > Acetobacteraceae > Acidocella. The sequence goes on from JAGWOU010000001.1 coordinate 1,652, forward strand.
ATGACGGGCGCAACGCCCAGCTTATCAAAACCGTTCGTGGCGGTGGCTACGTGCTTTCCACCCCCGTCGAACGGCTTTGAACTTCTGCCTGCTGCCGCGGAGCCTTGCCCGCCGGACTATTTTGTTTCTGTTGGTGGGTTTCGCGTTCATCCAATTGCTTGGGCTGCTGGTGCATACCGTCAACCAGATCAAGCTGGAGCGGTTGGTGGATGAGCAGGAATTCGCCACCCGCGCTGCGATTATCTATCGGCATATCGCGCTTGCCCAGCCGGGTGACAGGGCGATGGTGGCGGCGCGGGAGCCGGTTCCGAAGGGCGATACCGTTAGCCTGACGTTAAGCCCACCGCTGGCCGGCACAATACGCATGCCTTTGCCGATGGCCGAGGCCGTGCGGGCCGGGATTTTCACCTATGGCATTCCACCGGAAATCCGCCCGCGGGGCATTGTCATGCGGGTGGCGGCGCGCCCTCTCCGGCTCGTGGTCAGCTTTGGTTTGCCGGATGGGTTGATTCTCCCTCTGCCCTTTGGCGACGGGCCAACGCCGGATGGCAACCCGCCGGATATGATGCTGCCATCGCCGGAGCAATTATTACCACCTTTAATGTGGCTGACGGTAACCACCGAGCTGCGCCCGCCCGCGCCCTGGCGCTCACCGGGGTTTGCCACCGCCTTTATCGTGATGCTGGTGCTGGGCGGAATTGTCATCACCCTGGCGGTGCGGCAGTTGCTGGTGCCGGTGAAAACGCTTGCGGCCGCGGCGGAATTGTTCGGCCGTGATGTGGTGAACGCCAAGCCGCTGCCCGAGGAAGGGCCGAGCGAGATCGTCACCGCCGCGCGCGCCTTCAACACCATGGCGGCGCGTATCCGCCGGTTCGTGGAGGACCGCACCTTTTTGCTGACCGCCATCGGGCATGATCTGCGCACGCCGATCACGCGGCTGAAGCTGCGCGCGGAATATATGGAGGATGACGAGCAGCGCGCGAAAATGCTGGCGGATTTGGACGAGATGGAAGCCATGGTGGCCGCCACGCTCGCCTTCGGAAAGGATGTCACCACCACCGAGCCGTTGGCGCGGATCGACCTGGCCAGCCTGTTGCGCACCATTCTGGACGAGACCGCCGATATCGACCCTGATTGCGCCACCGCGGTGGATTACCAGGGCCCGGAGCACATGCCGGTGAGTGCACGGCCGCTGGCGCTGAAACGCGCGCTGAGCAATCTGATCGGCAATGCGGTGAAATATGGCGATGCCGCGCGGGTGATTCTGCATGCGCCGGTAAAGGGCGTGGTACGGATCGATATCGAGGATGACGGCCCCGGCATTCCGCCCGAGGAGATGGAGCGCGTGTTCGAGCCGTTCCGGCGGCTGGAAACCAGCCGCAACCGCGAAACCGGCGGCTCGGGTCTGGGGCTTTCCATCGCCCGCAATATTGTGCGCGCCCATGGCGGGGATATTTCGCTGGCCAATGAGGAAAAAGGCTTGCGCGTGACGGTGACGCTGCCGGTTTAGGCGCTATGCCAGGGGTTTGGCGTCCCGGAATTCCTTCCAGGCGGCGGCGATGGCGCGGGGGTTGCCCAGCCTGGCATGAGCGGCCCAACCCGTAACGATGCCCAAAGCGCGGGTCGCCTCCGGCGAATCAGCGCGCAGGCACGCCGCCAGAGCCTCGGCGGTTGCCATGTCGTTGAGCTTGCCAAGTTCATCCTGCAAGACGGAAGCGGCGTGGTTGAACGCCCGCACGCGGGGCCGGGATTCCAGCAGCCCCCCGAAAAACTCGGCCGCGTAGCGCAGCTTTTTCAGATCGATGCGCGCTTGATGGCGGTCTGGCGCGGGAAGGCTGGCAAGGTGTTTGCCCTGCTTGCGCAGCTTTCGGTACAACCGGGCGAGCGACCGGGCGCCGAATGTTTTGGCTGGCTCCGCGAGGCTCGGCAGCGTTTCCGCCGGCAGTGCGCTACGCCAGCCGCGCCGCGCGACGATGGCCTGCGCCGTTAGCAGAAACCGCGTGGTGGCGGGGTCTTCCAGCAAAGCCCGCACCTTTGCGTAGCCCGCTTGGCGGTGGGCGGCGCATTGCGCCTCCAGCGCCGCGAAGCCTGCTTCATCCGGGAAGGCGGCGGCGGGGCCGTCGCGCAGCATGGCGATGAAAACATCCCAGTTCCGGGCTTCACCCATGCTGGCCGCGATCCGCTTGGCCTCCTTGCGCAGGGTGAGAAATTCAGGCGCGGGCAGGGTCCGGCTGAACAGCCCCAATGCCGAACGCAAGCGGCGCATGGCAACGCGCATCTGGTGCACCGCGCCCACCTCGTCGCCTTCGTAAAACACCGGCCAATTGGTGATGAATTGTTCCAGGCAGGCGCGCATGATGTCTGCCACGGCATCGTCCAGGCAAGGCTCGCCCTCCAATCCCTGGCCGGCCTTGTGCACGGAAGGCGGCGGCCCGCCAGCCTGCCGCACGGCGCGTGGGCCAAGCGGTTCCGGTTGCAGGCGCAACGTGGGCCCCGCTGCTAATGCCAGGGCGCTTTCCGGCAGGCTGGGGGTGGGGCCGGAAATCTCCATCTCGCTGAACGGAATTTTTTGGTCCCGCGCGATGATGGAGCCGGTTTCGAAGACAAGCCGGATCTCACCAAGCTCCCTTGTGGTTTGTTTAAAGCTGGCGCTGGCGGTTTCGCGAAGCGGCGTGTTGGTTAGCGCCGCCGTCAGGGTTGCCTGCCATTCCGGCCCAAACGCGGTGAGATCAGGCACGGGTAACGCGGTTGTGGCCTCCAGCGTCTCCCCTTTGCACAGAAGCTCCAGCCGCAAGTTGCGCCCGGCTTTGCGCAGAGACAGCGTGATGCCCTTGCGGGCAAGTGCAAAATCCTCGGTGTCGAAAAACCTTTCCTGGATGCGGCGGCTTACGCCGGGTGCGCCTAGCGCGGGGTTGCTTGTCAGCGCAATAAACCTGGTTTCATCCAGGCTGAAACGCAAGGATGATCTGGCCGGGCCTTCGATTGCCTCTGGCGTGGCGGTCGCGGAAGCGTCCATGCGCGCAGGCTAAACGCCTGGCCTATATCTGTCGAGTTGCCCTTCCTGGCGTCTCAGGCCAGGGCGTATTCCGCTTCCGGCGTATAGGTCGGCTGGTCCTTGCCCAGAAAGGAGCTGAACAGCGTCACATTATCGGCGCGGATGGGTACCGAGCGGTAGAGGTTGTTCGCCTGCACGAAACTGGTCAGCGCCGGGGTCACGGGCTGGTCCATCCTCGCCAGCGTTACGTGCGGGGTAAAGCGCCGTTTATCGGGCGCCAGCCCCACGCGGTGCAGCGCTGTGCCCACCTTGGCCTGCAAGCGGGCCAGATCCTCGTTGCGTTCCACCCCGGCATAAAGCGTGTTCACCCGGCCGTTTTTCTCGAACCAGCCAAGCCCGGAGAGAGAGAAGAAGAAGCCGCGCCCGCGCAGGCTGGCAAGCGCCAGATCGATCTCCTCGGCTTCCAGCCGGTTAGCCTCGCCGATGAAGCGCAAAGTGAGGTGAAAATTATCCTCAGGCACCCAGCGCGCACCCGGCAGATTGCAGGAAAGCTCGCTGAGTTGTTCCTTGACTTCCCAGGGGAGGTCCAGTGCCACGAACAGGCGCATGGCTTGTCCTTTCTTCAAAGTTTCAGCGAATCCGCAAAGAAATTTTGCCTGATCCGCGAAGGACGGGTCAATGATTATATGGGTACGGTGGCCGCCTTCAGCCAGGAGTGTGCTGTATCAGAGAGATGCGGCGACAATGCGGCGCACACTTCTGCGTGATAATCGTTCAGCCAGTCCAGCGACTCGCGTGGCAGCAAGGCGGGGTCGATTAGCGCACGGTCGAACGGCGCCAGGGTCAAGGTATCGAAGCGCAGGAAAGGTTTGCGCGCGCCCTCGAACGGGGCTTTCTGCACCAGCACCAGGTTTTCCATGCGGATGCCATAGGCGCCCGGCAGGTAATAGCCCGGCTCGTCGGAGAGGATCATTCCCTCCGCCAGCGGTACCGGTTTGGCGGCGCGGGAGATGCCCACTGGGCCTTCATGCACGGAAAGATACGCGCCGACGCCATGGCCGGTGCCATGGTCGTAATCCAGCCCCGCGCGCCACAGCTCGGCCCTGGCGAACGCGTCCAGATGCGCGCCGGCCACGCCTTCGGGAAACACCGCGCGGGCGAGCGCGATCGTGCCTGCCAGCACCCGCGTTACATGCGCTTTCACCTCTGCCGGGGCTGGGCCAGGGCCGGTCCAGATGGTGCGGGTGATGTCGGTGGTGCCGTCCAGATACTGGCCGCCGCTATCGATCAGATAGACCTCGTTGGGGTGGATGGGCCGGTTGCTTTCCGGCGTCACGCGGTAATGGATGATGGCGCCATTTTCCCCGGCCCCGGAAATGGCGGGAAAGCTCTCGCCTTTAAACAGCTCCTGCCGCGCCCGGCAGGCCAGCAGGGTTTCAGCGGCGGACATCTCGGTTTGCCCGCCTTTCGGCAGGGCTTCCGCCGCCCAGGCGAGAAACTCCGCCATCGCTACGCCGTCCCGCAGATGCGCGGCGCGGGCGCCGGCCTGCTCGGCGGCGTTCTTGCGGGCGCGGGGTAGCGCCACGGGGTCAGGTCCGTGGACGGTGAGCGCGCCGGCCTGGTGCAAAGCCGTCTCGAACCAGACGGGCTGGCTGGCGGGGTCGTAGCGCACCGTTTGCCCCTTCAGCGCCGCGATGGCGGCTGGCAGGTCCGCCGGGGCGGCGAGGCGCACCTCCGGCCCCAGATGCGCGCGCAAATCCGCCGTGATCTTCTCCGGCGCCATGAACAGAGTCGCGGTGCCATCCTTGCGTAGCAGTGTGTAGCCCAGCGCGAAGGGGCAGAATTCCAGATCTGTGCCGCGTATGTTGAAGGCCCAGGCCAGTGAGGCGCCATCGCTGAGGATCGCGGCATCCTGCCCGGCTTCGGCCAGAATGGCGCCGAGGCGCTGGCGCTTTGCGGATGAAGCCTCGCCCGCATGGTGTTCCGGATAGGCCAGGGCCGGCTCAAGCGGCGGGGCCGGGCGGTCAGTCCAGATTGCGTCGATGAGGTTGGGGGAGACCGGCACCATCTCCACCCCGGTGAACCGTGCCAGGGCATCCGCACTGATGGTCCAGGGGTCGAAGCCGATTTTTTGCCCCGCTGCCGCATTGCGAAGCCAGTCCTCAGGTTTGTCCTCGATCAGATGCCGCCTTTCCCATAGCGCGGCGTCGGTCTGCTGCTCAAGCTGCAAGGTGTAGCGGCCATCGGAGAACACCGCCGCGCGGCCCGCCAGCACGATGGCCAGCCCCGCCGAGCCGGTGAAACCGCTGATCCAGGCCAGCCGCTCCGCGCAGGGCGGCACATACTCGCCCAGATATTCATCGGCGCGGGGAATGATGTATCCGGCCAAACCTCTGGCCGCGCATTCCGCCCGCAATGCTTCCACGCGAATGTTATGATCTGATGACATGGCTAGCCCTTAGTTATGCGCAAGACGCGGGTCAGCCCCGGCTTTCGCAGCCGCACAAAAAATCGCAAATTCGACTATATAGCTTGTGGAAAGGACGCCAAGCCGTCCTTCATCAAGGAGCGCTGCTGGTTCAACCCGAAACGGCCGCTCCACCAAAACTGTAGGTGTATCATGTCGACGACTATCCATAACCGGCCCGTTCTGAGCAAGCTCGGAGCGCTTGTCGAGAAGCGCGAAATTGCCGCCGCTTCCAAGACCAGCCGCGGCGGATTGACCCGTATGTTCCAGAGCTGGAAGGCCCGCCGCGCTGCTGCCGCCGAGCTTTACGCGATGAGCGACCGCGATTTGAACGATATTGGCGTTTCCCGCGCCGAAATTCCCGCCATTCTGCGGACGGTTCGGTAAATCCTCCAGCCTCACGGCTGAAAAAGGCCCCTTCGGGGGCCTTTTTATTGTCCGTTCTACTCCGCCGCCATCACATGGCCGGGGTCCACCATGTCCATCGCGCGGTGGAAATCCACCGAGAGCAGGCGCGAAACCCCGCGCTCCTGCATCGTCACGCCATAAAGCCGGTCCATCCGCGCCATGGTGAGGTGATGGTGGGTGACGACCAGGAAGCGCGTGCCGGTTTCGCGCACCATGTCCTCCAGCAGATTGCAGAAGCGCTCCACATTCGCATCGTCCAGCGGTGCGTCCACCTCGTCCAGCACCGAGATCGGGGCCGGGTTGCATTTGAACACGGCGAAGATAAGCGAGAGCGCGGTGAGCGCCTGTTCGCCGCCTGAGAGCAGTGAGAGCGTGCTGAGCTTCTTGCCCGGCGGTTGCGCGAAAATTTCCAACCCCGCTTCCAGCGGATCGTCCGAGCCCACCAGCGCCAGGTGCGCCTTGCCGCCGCCGAACATGCGGGTGAACAGGGTCTGGAAATGCTTATCCACCTCCGCGAACACGGTGGAGAGCCGTTCCCGCCCTTCGCGGTTCAGATGCCCGATGGAGCCGCGCAGTTTGGCGACGGCGGAGGTGATCTCGTCGCGCTCTTTGTCGATGGTGGCGATGGCTTCTTCCGCCTCGTTCACCTCGATCTCGGCGCGCAGGTTCACTGCCCCCATTTCCTCGCGTTCGCGGATCAGCCGTTCCCAGCGTTTGCGGGCTTTGTCCTCCACTTCGGCGTTCAGGAATTCCGGTGGCTCTGGCAGTTCAGGGTTGGCGCCGAGGCGTTCCAGAATCCGCTCGGCCACCGTGCCCCAGGCATGGTTGGCGGTGGCGATATTGCCTTCCTCGCGGGCACGGGCCTCTCGCGCGGTGCCCATTTCGGTCTCGGCGGCGCGGGCGGCGCGGGCGGTGACCTCTGCCGTGCCCTGTGCCTCCTGCAAGGCCCTGGCCACGCGCTTATGCTCGGCCTCGGCGTTTTGCAGGGTTTCCAGCGCCTCCATATGCGAGGTTTCGGCCTCGGATGGTGCCGCTTGCAATGTTTCCAGCCCGGCCTGCGCCTCGGCCAGCCGGGCGCTGAGGTCGGTCAGCCGGTCGGCGGCGTCTTTGCCGCGCTCGGTCCAGCTTGCCAGCTCCCGTCCCAGGCTTTCCAGCCTCTGGCCGCGCTGGGTGTCGGCATTGCGCAGGGCCGCCAGCCGCGCCCGTGCCGCGCCCTCGGCCTGGCGGGCCGCGTTCAGCGCCGCGCGTGCCTGCTCCACTGCCTGGCGGGCCGCGTTCACATCCGGCAAGGCGGCGTGGGTCTCGCGCAGGGTAGCCAGGGCGGCTTCGGCTTCCGTGGCTTCGGCGGCGGTTTGGCCGGCTTGTGCGGCGGCGGCGGCGGCGCGGGAAGCCCCGCGTTCGGCCTCGGCTGTCAGCCGGATGGCCTCGCCACGGGCTTTGTCGAAACGCTGCTCGGCATGGCGGCGGGCCTCGCGGGCGGTGTTCTCGGCGGCGCGGTGTGTTTCCCGGGCTTTGGCCTCGGCGGCGCGCGCCTCATGCTCGGCGGCTTCGGCGCGCAGGCGTTCATCCTTCGCGGCCTGTGCGGCTTCCCGCGCCTTGGCGCGCTCGCGGTCCAGCTCTGCCAGGCGGTTGCGTTGCTTCAGCCGTACCGTCGCCTCGGAGGCCGCGCCCGCGCGGACGGTATAGCCATCCCAGCGCCAAAGCGCGCCATCCCGCGAAACCAGTATCTGCCCTGGGGTCAGGTTGCCCTGGTGCAGGTCGCCATCCGCGCCTTCCGGCAGCAGCAGAATATGGGAGAGGGCGCGCTTCAGCGCCTCCGGCCCCTGGGCCAGCTGGGCGAAGCTGTGCAGCGGCACCACCGGCAGGTCGAGATCCGGCAATTTGCGCCAATGCCGCGCGGCCTGGATGTCGGCGGAGGCGGAAAGCTCATCGCGCAACGCCGCGCCCAGGGCGGCTTCCAGCCCCGGCGGCACGGTGATGGAATCGAGGATTGGCTGGCTCTCCCGGCCGAATTTCTGCGCCAGCAGAGCGGCCAGAGCGTCATATTCCGTACCCACCTTGGTGGCGGCGGCTTCCAGCGAGGAAGCGCGGGATCGCGCCCCAGCCAGCTCTGCCTCGGCGGTGGCGCGGGCTTCGGCAGCCTCGGTCTCGGCCTTGGCGCGGGCGGCTTCGGCTTCCGTCACTGCCTCGCGCGCCGCCAGCAGCGCGGCCTCGGCCTCGGCGCGTTCGGTTTCGGCGGCCTGGACGCGCTCCGGCGGGATCAGCGTCGCGGCGATCTTGTCATGTTCAGCCTTGGCTTCGGCGGCGCGCTGGGCCGCGCGTTTGGCGCGGGTCTCGGCCTCGTTCAGCGCCCGGCGGGCGGCTTCAGCCTCGGCGGCGAGGCGGGCGGCATCTTCCGTCGCCCGGGTGGCGGCGGCTTCGGCCTCGCGCATCGCCTCCAGCGCCGCATCTTCGGCCTGCCCGGCTTCCTCTATGGCGGCGGGGGCGGAGACGGTTTCCTCCAGCAGCGCGTGCTGCTCGGCTTCCAGCCTTGCCTGCGCCGCCTGCGCGTCCGCCACCAGCTTCTGGGCGTGGCCATGGTCGCGGGTTAGCGCGTCCAGCCGGGTTTTGGCCTCGGTCAACGCGGCACGGGCGCGGGCTTCGGCCTCCTCCATCTGCTCGGCGGCGATGCGTGCGCGCTCCAGCAGCGTGCGGGCCTCGGCCTCGGCGTTGCGCAAAGGTGGCAGGGCGGCTTCGGCGGTTTCCGCTGCGTCGGCCGCGTCCCGCGCCTTCGTCGCGGTTTCCGCCACCTTGGCCTCGGCGGCGGCAAAGGCGGCCTGGGCTGCTTCCCGCGCCGCCACCGCCATGGCGCGCTGCACGGAGAGCAGCTCCGCCTCCGCGGCGCGGATATTGCCGGAAAGGTTCTTATACCGCGTGGCCTGCCGGGCCTGTTTCCGCAATTCACCCAGCCGCGCTTCCAACTGGCCTTTCAGGTCATCGGCACGCAGCAGATTCTGCTCGGCGGCTCTCAGCTTCAGCTCAGCCTCATGCCGGCGGGCATGCAGCCCGGTAATGCCGGCGGCTTCCTCCAGCAGGGCGCGGCGCTCATCCGGCCGCGCATTCACCAGCGCGCCGACGCGCCCCTGGCTGACCATCGCCGAGGCGCGGGAGCCGGAGGCGAGATCCGCGAACAATGTCTGCACATCGCGGGCGCGGGCTTCCTTGCCGTTGACCCGGTAATTGCTGCCGGAGCCGCGTTCGATCTTGCGGGAGATTTCAAGGTCCGCCGCTTCCTGGAAAGGCGGCGGGGCCAGGCCCAGCGTCTCTTCCAGCGTAAGCGTGACTTCCGCGAGGTTGCGGGCGGCGCGGCCCGTGGTCCCGGCGAAGATCACATCCTCCATCTCGTTGCCGCGCATGTTGCGGGCATTGGCCTCGCCCATCGCCCAGCGCAGCGCCTCGATGACGTTTGACTTTCCGCACCCGTTCGGCCCCACCACCCCGGTAAGACCGGGAAGAATCTCCACGGTCGTTGGGTCGGCGAAGCTCTTGAAGCCGGCGATACGCAGCCGGGCGAAACGTGCGGGCATTCAGCCTCCTTTTAGCCGCCGGCTTTGGTCAACAGCCCGGCGAAGGTGTCGTAATCCATGGCGCCAGGGTGTTTCTGGCCGTTGATGATGAAGGTTGGGGTGGCGTCTATCTTGTCGACCTGCTCGGCTTCCTGCTGGCCGTTCAGAATCCATTGGCCGAGCGCGGTATCGTTCCAGGCCGTGTCGTAGGTCGCCTGGTCCATGCCGGCGAGGGCGGCATATTTGAAAATGCGCGCATGGTAATCCTCGCCCTGCTGGAAAGCCCAGTCGCTCTGGCTGGCGAACAGCGCCTCTATGAAGGGGTAGTATTCCGCCACGGGCAGATAGCGCGAAACCTGCGCGGCCTTCAGCGCCACCTGGTCCAGCGGGAAATCGTGATAGATGAAGCGGACCTTGCCGGTATCCACGAAATTCGCCTTCACCTTCGGCATCGTCACCGTGGCGAATTCTCCGCAATGCGGGCAGGTGAGGGAGAAGAACTCCTCCACCGTTACCGGCGCGTTGGGTGAGCCGATGGAGCGTTCCGTTTCCGTGAGTGGGGTAGCCGTGCCCGAGTCGGCCCAGGCGACGCCTGGCATCAAACCTGTGGCACCCACTATGGATAGTATGGAACGGCGGGAAATTAGCATAAATTCTCCTATATATAGTGTAGCCAGATTTTTCTGCGGGAGTCCAACCCGAAGGTTGAGTTATCCACGGGATTTTATGCCCTGGTAGAGCCGGGCGAGGGCCGCGCCGAGTTCGCCAGTGGGCAGGTTTCGCGGGGGCGGGGCTGTGTTGCGCGGCGCGGCGCGGGCTGGCGGCGTGGAGGCAGGGCGCGGCGCCTGCTGTTCAAAACGCAGCCGCTCCACCGCGTTATGTCCCAGTGCCAGGTTCAGCCGCGCGATGATCTGCGGCGCCGTCATCTGCAATTCCATCGCCATTGGTCCGGTACAGCCAAGGGTCAGCGTGCCGCCGGCGAATTTCAGCGGCGCGGCGCGCGCGGCCAGTTCCGGCCCGGCCAGTTGCGGCCAGTCCGCCAATATCTGTGCGGCGGCGGGGGCGCGGCGGCGAAAGGCTGGGCGGGTGACCGGGGCCAGAATCGCCGCGATTCCGCGCGGCGCGAAATTGCGCGGCGCTGGTTCATCCGGCACAATCGGCGCCCGTGGCGCCCGCTTCTTCTTCCCTTCCTCCGGCACGGAAACTCCTTGGCTGGTATCACCGGCACCGCCGCCATCTGCCCTGGCGCGCCGAGCCGGGAGAAGTGGCGGACCCGTACCGGGTCTGGCTCTCCGAGATCATGCTGCAACAGACGGTGGTGGCTACCGTGAAGCCCTATTACGCCAAATTTCTGGCGGCGTACCCCACCGTGCAAGCCCTGGCGGCGGCCAGTGTGGAGGATGTATGCGCCTTGTGGGCGGGGCTTGGGTACTACGCACGGGCCAGAAACCTGCATAAATGCGCGGTTGCGGTGGCGCTTCTGGGCGAATTCCCAAATCGTATCGAAGCGTTACGCGCCCTGCCAGGCATCGGGCCGTACACCGCCAACGCGGTGGGGGCGATCGCCTTTGGCCTGAAAGTGCTGCCGGTGGATGGCAATGTGGAGCGCGTCGCCGCCCGCCTGTTTGCCATTACCGCGCCGCTGCCCGGCTCAAAGACAGAGATCGCCGCCGCCGCCGAAACATTGATGCGGGACAAAGCCGCGCAGCAGGCCCCGGGAGATTTCGCCCAGGCGCTTTTCGACCTTGGCGCCACGATCTGCGCGCCGAAATCACCCAATTGCCTCATTTGCCCATGGGAAGCGCATTGCCAGGCGAAAGCGGCAGGGCTGGCCGAGATGCTGCCCGCCAAGGCGAAAAAGCCCGAGCGCCCGCGCCGGGAGGGTGACGCCTATGTGCTGCTGGACCGGGACAACAACGTGTTCTTGTTACGCCGCCCGCCGCATGGTCTGCTGGGCGGGATGCTGGCGCTGCCGGAAGCGCCGCCGGTGAAAGCCCATTGGCGCCGGGCCGGAGCGGTGGAGCATATCTTCACCCATTTCGCGCTCACCCTTTCCGTGCATGTGGCACGGGTAGCGGAACTGCCCGAAGGCGCGCTCAGCGCCCCCGCCGGAACGGCTCCTCTGCCTTCCGTCATGCGCAAGGCGCTTGACGCGGGATGCCGGGCGCTCAACCATGCGGGTAATGGAAAACGATCCGCATGACGGCCTGCTGGCCATAGACACCCATGTCGATATTCCCTGGCCGGAAGGCCCCAGCCCGTTCGAGGACGGGCCGCGCTGCGTCGATCTGCCGAAGTTGAAGCGCGGGCACGTGGGCGCTGTTTGCTTCGCGGCCTATATCCCGCAGGGGCGCCGTGACGATGCGGGGCATCTGGCCGCCACCAAGCGCGCCCGTGCCATGCTTGCCGCCATCGCCGCCATGGCTCCGGCGGATGGTTCCGGCGGCATGATGGCGACGAGCGCCGCCGGCATCGAGGCCGCTTACGCCGCGGGCCGACCCGGCATCGTCCCGGCCATCGAAAACGGCTACGCCATCGGGCGAAACCTGCCCTTGCTGGACGAATTTGCGGGGCTGGGTGTGCGCTACATGACCCTCACCCATAACGGCCATAACGAGATCGCGGACGCCGCCATCGCTCTGCCAAGCCTCGATGATAAGGACGAGGCTTATGGCGGGCTCTCGGATTTTGGGCAGGCGGTGGTGGACCGCATGAACGAGCTGGGCATGCTGGTCGATGTCTCGCATGCCTCCAAGAAAACCATGATGCAGGCGGCCCGGCGCTCACGCAGCCCGGTGGTGGCGACGCATAGCTGCGTGAAGGCGCTGTGCGACCACAAGCGCAATCTGGACGACGAACAACTGGACATGCTGGCCGCGACAGGCGGGCTGGCGCAGATCACCATCGTTTCCAATTTCCTGCGGCCACGGGCCCGGGCAAGCGATCTCACCGTGGAAGACATTGTCGATCATGTCGATTACGCGGTGAAGCGCATGGGGATCGAGCATGTCGGCATCGGCACGGATTTCGACGGCGGCGGCGGCGTACGCGGCTATATGAACGCGGCGGAGACGCCCAACTTCACCGCCGCTCTGGCGCGGCGCGGTTATGGGCGGGAGGATATCGCCAAGATCTGGGGTGGGAACTTCCTGCGGCTGATGAGGAAGGCCGAGGAGGTTTCGGAGGAACGAAAGGCGGCGGCGGATTAGAGTCGGATGACATGAGATCGAATCGCCTCGGCGATCGCTCTCATGTCTGAATCCGTCTCTGAATCAATGAATGAGAGGGCGATTCAGACTTCAGTTCCGCTCGCAAAGCGAGCGAACCTAAAGTCATCGCGCTCTAGTGTGGCGTTCAGCGGGGCGGCCATAGCCAGGCCGCGCCGCGCACGCCGGAGGAATCCCCGTGCTTTGCCTTCACGATGCGCGGCGCCACTTGGTCTGAGAACACGTAAGGCCGCATTAGCCCCGGCAGCGTTGCGTAGAGATGCTCCATGTTGGAAAGCCCGCCGCCGAGCACGATGCAATCCGGGTCCAGCAGATTGGTGATTACGGCGAAGGCGCGGGCCAGCCGGTCGACGTGGCGGTCGAGTGTTGCCTGTGCCGTCTTATCCCCGGCGGCGGCGCGCGCGGGCAGGGCGCTGGCATCGGTATAGCCCGGCCCATCGCATTCGCGGGCGAGAGAGGGGCCGGCCAGATACAGCTCCAGGCAACCCGTCTGCCCGCACCAGCAGTTGCGCAGGGGCAGTTCGTCCGGTCGGGGCCAGGGCAGGGGTGTATGGCCAAACTCCCCGGTCAGACGGTGGCGGCCTTCCAGAATGGCGCCGTTCACCACGATGCCCGCCCCGGTGCCGGTGCCGAGGATCACGCCAAACACGATGGAATAGCCGGCGGCGGCGCCATCCACGGCTTCCGAAAGGGCGAAGCAATTCGCGTCATTGGCCACGCGCACCTCGCGCCCCAGCAGGCCAGCGAGATCACGGTCGAATGGGTGGCCGTTCAGCGCGTTGGAGTTCGCGTTTTTCACCAGCCCGGTGGCGGGTGAGATGCAGCCCGGTATCCCCACGCCCACGGTGGCGCCCGGCCCGGTTTCCTGCTCGGCTTCGGCCACCAGTGCCACGATGTTGCGCAACGCGGCATCGTACCCAGCGGGGGTGGGGCGGCGGCGGCGCAGCAATTCCGCGCCGTTTGCGTCCAGAACCATAATCTCTGTCTTGGTGCCGCCGAGGTCGATGCCGATGCGATGAGCCATGGTCGCGTTCTGGTCCGAAATGCTTTCTTGCTCAAGACATGGCGCTTGCCCAAGGCCGGGCTAAGGCGCATGACTCCCGCATGGGTGAACGTCTGATCGATGCACAATATCAAAAATCGCCGATTCCCGTGCTGCGGGCGGCGCGCGCGCTGCGTGGGCTGGAGGCGGGCGAGAAGTTGCGGATTCTGGCCACCGACCCAGCAGCGCTTGCCGATATCCGGGAATTCTGCAAAGCCGCCGGCCACGCCTTGATCGCCACCAGCGAGAGCAAGGGCGTGTTCAGCTTTTCCATCAAATGCCAGCGAGGAGAAAAATGAGCGTCGCACTCTTCACCCATCCCGTAGCCTTGACGCATGATACGGGGCCGCACCATCCAGAGTGCCCGGACAGGCTGCGCTATGTTATGCGCGCGCTGGAGGCGCCTGAATTCGCCCCGCTGTTGCGCGAGCAGGCCCCCGAGGCCACGCGGGAACAACTGGTAGCCGTGCATGACGCGGCATTCGTCGACGCGATTTTTGCCCTGCCGCAGGACCGGATGATCGCCATAGACGGCGACACAATTTTTAGCCCCGGCACGCTGGAGACGGTGTTGCGTGGCGCGGGTGGCGCGGTGGCGGCGGTGGATGCGGTGATGGAAGGTAAGGCCAAAGCAGCCTTCGTGGCCATGCGCCCGCCCGGCCATCATGCGGAATCCGACCGCGCCATGGGGTTCTGCTTCTTCAACAACGCCGCCGTGGCAGCGCGCCACGCCCAGGCGAAATGGGGGCTGAAGCGCGTCGCGGTGGCGGATTTCGACGTGCATCACGGCAATGGCACCCAGGAAATTTTCTTCAACGATGCGTCGGTGCTGTATGCCTCGTCGCATCAATCCCCCTGCTATCCTGGCACCGGCGCGCGTTCTGAAACCGGAGTGGGTAACATCTTCAACATGCCGCTGCCGCCCGGCACCGGCGGCCAGGGTTTCCGCGAAGCCTGGCGGGAAGGCATTTTGCCGGATCTGCGGGCCTTCGCGCCGGAACTGCTCATCATTTCCGCCGGGTTTGATGCCCATGAGGCCGACCCGCTGGCGCAGCTGCGGCTGACGGAGCCGGATTTCGCCTGGATAACGGAGGAATTGCTGGCGGTGGCGGATGAGTGCTGCGCCGGGCGCGTCGTCTCCATTATGGAAGGCGGCTATAACCTTGATGCGCTGGCTTCTAGCTGTGCCGTGCATGTGCGCGGCCTGATGCGTCTGTGACGCCATGGTTGTGATTCGGGCGCCGCGCGGGTAGGGGGGTGCATGACAGTTAATTCAGATATTGCCGCCATGTCCTTCGAAGAAGCGATGGCGGCGCTTGAGGCGATCGTGCGCGGTCTCGAATCCGGCCAGCAGAAGCTGGAGGATGCGATCACCGCCTATGAGCGCGGCGCGGCGCTGAAAAAACATTGCGAGGACAAACTGGCCCAGGCTGAAGCGCGGGTGCAGGCAATCGTGGCGCGGGCGGATGGCTCGCTGGCTCTCAAGGATGGAGAATAACAAAAATGGCGCTTGATGTGGTGAGCCAACCGGACGCCCTGGCTGCGGCGCTGGCGGAAACCGCGCGGCTGGTGGAGGCGCAGCTGGAGGCGTTGCTGCCTGTGCCGGAAGGCGCGGAAGCGAAGCTGGTGGAGGCCATGCGCTATGCCGTGCTGAATGGCGGCAAGCGGATGCGCGCCTTTCTGGTGATTGAGGTGGCGAAACTGTTCGCGGTGAACCGCACCTGTGCCGCGCGCGTGGCCGCTTCGGTTGAGATGCTGCATGCCTATTCGCTTGTGCATGACGATCTGCCGGCGATGGACGACGATGACCTGCGCCGCGGCCAGCCGAGCTGCCACAAGAAATTCGACGAAGCCACCGCCATTCTGGCGGGGGACGCGCTGCAAACCCGCGCCTTTGAGGTGCTGGCCGAGGAAGATACCCATGCCGACCCGGAAGCGCGGGTGGAACTGGTGCTGGCCTTGGCCGGGGCTTCCGGCATGCGCGGCATGGTCGGCGGCCAGATGATCGACATGGAATCCGAGGGCAAGGACCTAACGGGACCGGAGATCACCCGTTTGCAGGCGCTCAAAACCGGACGGCTGATCCAGTACGCCGCCGAGGCGGGGGGGATTCTGGGGCGCGCGCCGGCCCCGCAGCGCCAGGCGATCATGGCCTATGGGCGCGATCTGGGGGCGGCCTTCCAGATTTATGACGATGTGCTGGATGAAACCGCCTCGGCCGAGGAAATGGGCAAGACGGCGGGCAAGGATGCCGCCGCCGGCAAAGCCACGATGGTGCGTATTCTGGGCCTCGCCCGCGCCAGGGCGCAGGCGGAGATGCTGGCGGAGCAGGCGGCCGGGCATCTGGACGTGTTTGGCGAGCGAGCCGCGCTGTTGCAGGCGCTGGCGCAGTTCACCGTCTCTCGCAGAAGCTGACCCCGCCGCCCGGCGCTGCGAGATTATTGGCCTGACTGCCCATACCCTGGGCGATGTGTTCGGCTAAAATTTAGGCAAGGCTCGCAGGGAGGACGCGCCCTGCCGCGCTTTCCTGGCTGGCACCAAAGTTGCTTCCTAAATTCCGCAAAAGACGGGTTGCGGGTTTCAGGAGCGGGTTGCATGACGTTGGTTGAAACCGGAAATGGAATGCGCAAGGCGCAGGCTGGTGTAGCCGCGCGCGAGGCGTCTTTTCATGAAATTCCGGTGATAGATTTCGCCGCCATGCAGGGCGATGACCTGGCCGCCAAAAAGCAGGTGGCGGCCGCACTTTACCAGGCGGCCACCAGGATCGGGTTTTTCTATATCAAGAATCATGGCGTGCCGGAGGCGGTCATCCAGGCGATGTTCGCCGCCGGCCCGGCTTTTTTCGCGTTGCCATACGATGAAAAGATGAAGGTTCACGTGAAGCTTTCCACCAATAATTCCGGCTACACGCCGCTGTTGGAGGAGAACGTGAACCCCAAGGCCAAGGGCGATTTGCACGAGGCCTATGACATTGCCGCCGAATTGGACCCGAATGACCCCGATCTGGCCAGCGGCAAGGGGCTGTATGGCGTGAATCTCTGGCCGGAGGGGATGCCGGAATTCCGCCGGGCGATGCTGGACTATCACCATGAGGTGCTGAAGCTCGGGCGGCGCATGTTCAAAGCTTTCGCGCTGGCTTTGGGGCAGGATGAGGATTTCTTCGCGCCCATGATCACCAAGCCCACCTGCGCCCAGCGCATCATCTATTACCCGCCGCAGGAAGGGGTGATCGACGAGGACCAGATCGGCATTGGTCCGCATTCGGATTATGAGTGCTTCACCATCCTGGCGCAGCATGAGGTGCCGGCCCTGCAAGTGCTCAACACTGCCGGGGAGTGGATTGCGGCCCCGCCGATCCCCGGCACTTTTGTGGTGAATATCGGCGACCAGATGGCGCGCTGGAGCAATGATGTATTCGCCTCCACCCTGCATCGCGCCATCAACCTCACTGGCCGGGCGCGTTATTCCGCGCCGTTTTTCCTGGGCACGAATTACGATACGCTGATCGACGCGCTGCCCGGCTGCGTGACGCCCGAACGCCCGCGCAAATACGATCCCATCATCGCCGGTGATTATGTGCAGAGCCGGTTCGACGCGACCTATGGCTATCGCCAGACTGAATCCTGAAACAATAAGGAGGCTTCAATGAAACTTACGAAACTAGCTGGTCTTGCCTTGGCCGCACTGGTTGCCGCCGCCCCTGCCGCGCAGGCGCAGGTGAAAATCCCGAAGCCGAAAATCGCCTTCATCTTCCTTGGCACCGCCACGGATGGCGGGTGGTCGCAGTCTCAGGATACAGCGCGGCTGGCGCTGGCCAAAGCCTATGGCAAGGTGCCGTTTGTTGAGAACGTGCCTGAGCAGACCGATAAGGTTGAGCAGGCGGTGGATCTTTTCATCAGCCATGGCGGCAATGTGATCATCGCCGGTTCTTATGGTTATTCCGACGCGATGGCGGCTGAAGCCAAGGCGCATCCGAACCTCGCATTCATCAACATGGCGGGCATTTCCTCAGCACCCAATCTGGAAAGCCCCTATCCCAAAACCTATCAGGGCTGGTATCTCGCGGGCATGGCGGCGGGTTACGCCACCAAGAGCAAGCAGCTTGGCATGATGCTGGGCTTCCCGATCCCCGATGTGCTGTGGGACATCAATTCCTTCGCGCTGGGCGCGCAGGCGACGAATCCGGGCACCATCGTGCATGTGGCGTTCGTGAATTCCTGGTCTGACCCGGTGAAGGAAGCCCAGATCTCCCAGGCGATGATCCAGCAGGGCGCGGATGTGATCGCGACCGACATGGATAGCCCCGCCGCGCTGGTGGTGGCTGAGAAGGCGGGCAAATATTCCGTCGGCTATCAGGTGGACATGGGCAAGAGCGCCCCGAACGGCATCCTCACCTCCGTTGTCTTTCATTGGGAGAAGGAGCTGCTGCCCGCCGTGGCGGCGATGAAGGCTGGTACCTGGAAGAGCCAGGGCACGCCGCTCTACGGCATCGATACCGGTGTGGTGGATATCGCGCCGCTGGAGCATATCCCGGCGGATGACATCGCCAAGATCGAGGCGGTGCGGCAGAAGATGATCGCGGGCAAGTTTGATGTCTGGGCCGGGCCGATCAAGGATCAGTCAGGCAAGGTGGAAGTGCCGGCGGGTTCCGCTCCCACAATCGACCAGCTTTGGAATATGAATTATCTCGTATCCAACGTGAAAGGTTCGATGAAATAAGCAAGCTCGCGGTCCGGCTGGCGGAGGTTGAGAAAAGCTTCGGCCCGCGGCCTGCTTTGGCCGGCGCGAATTTCTCGCTGGAATGGGGCGAGGTGCATGCCCTGCTGGGTGAGAACGGGGCCGGCAAATCCACGCTGATGAACGTGCTGGCCGGGTTTTACACGGCCGATGCGGGTATTCTGGAGGTGGATGGCGAGGCGGCGCGGTTTGAAACACCATCCGCCGCGGCGGATGCGGGCATCGGCATGGTGCACCAGCATTTCCAGCTGGTGGGGCCGCTTTCGGTGCTGGAGAATCTGCGCTTGGCCTGCGCGCGGCGGGCAGGCTGGCGTAGCAAGGCCGAGGCGTTGCGGGCCATGGAAACGTTGGGCAAGGAGCTGGGCTTCAGACTCGACCCCTCCGCCCGCGTGGACGAGATGGCGGTTTCCGACCAGCAAAAACTGGAAATCATGAAGGTGCTGCTGGCCGGGGCGCGGATTCTGGTGCTGGACGAGCCGACGGCGGTGCTGACGGAGCAGGAGGCGCAATCCGCCCTTGGCCTTGCCCGCAGCCTCGCCAGAAGCGGGCGCGCCGTGGTGCTCATCACCCACAAGCTGCGCGATGTGCTTGGTTTTTCGGATCGCGTCACGGTGATGCGCGCCGGGCGCACGATCATCGACGGCGCGGCCTCGGAGGGTATGACCGCCGCCTCGCTCTCCGACGCGATGGTGGGCAGCGCGCCGGTGCTGGAGATGCCGCCGCTTGCCGACGGACGGCAGTTCAAGCCGGATATGCTGAAGGTGCAGGCGCTTTCCGTCCCGGCCAGTGCCCATGGCGTGGCGCTGACGGAAATTGATTTTGCCGTGCAGGGCGGCGAGATTTTCGGCGTTGCGGGCATTGGCGGCAATGGCCAGGCGGAATTGGTGGAGGCGTTGATCGGCGTGCGCGCCCTCACCTCCGGCGCGGTGCTGTTTGACGGGGTGGACATGCCGCCGAGCCCGGAGGCGCGGCGCGAACGGGGGCTGCGCTATATTCCCGCCGACCGCATGGGCATGGGGTTGTTCGGGGAATTGCCGTTGAACGTGAACATTTCGCTCCCCCGGTTGCTGGGCGGCGGGGCGGAAAAAAAATGGCTTGTCACCAAAAGCTGGATGAACGGCCTGGCGCGGGATGCGATCAGCCAGTTCGAGGTCGCGGGCGCGCAGGTGGATCTGCCGGCGCGGCTGCTCTCCGGGGGTAATGCGCAGAAACTGATGCTGGCGCGGGAATTTACCGGCGGCATGGAAATCCTCATCGCACATTCGCCCACGCGCGGGCTGGATATCCGCGCCGTGCAGGCGGTGCAGGCGCGGCTGCGGGCCGCCGCTGCGTCTGGTTGCGCCGTGCTGCTGATTTCAGAAGATCTTGACGAGATCATGCAGCTTTCAGACCGCGTGGCGGTGATGAGCCATGGCCGCATGAGCCCGGCTGAAAACGTGGCGGCGGTGGACCGCGCGCGGATCGGCCGGCTGATGCTGGAGATGCATTGAATGCCGCGCCTCATTCTCTCGCCGCGCCTGGCCGCCAGCCGCCGCTTCACCTTCCTTGTTCTATTGGGCGGGATTCTCGCCGGGCTTGTGGTCTCTGGCGGGTTTCTGCTCACCCAGGGCATGGGGCTGTCAGACCTCGCCAGCCAGTTCGTGGGCTATACCTTTGGCAACCCGGCGGGGTTGGACCAGACGCTGACGCGCTCCATTCCGCTGATTTTGGTTGGGCTTTCTGTGGCTGTGTGCCTGAAGGTGAAGTTCTGGAATATCGGCGTGGAGGGCCAGCTCTGGGCCGGGGCGATGGCCGCCACAGCCGTCTCGCTTTACCATATCGGGCCGGAAGCCGTGCGGCTGTGGGTGATGTGCATCGCGGCCCTGCTTGGCGGCGGATTGTGGTGCGGTGTTTGCGCCCTGGCGCGGATAAGGCTGCGCGCCAACGAGGTGGTGACGACGCTGCTGATGAACTACGTCGCCTATATGCTGGCGCAGCAGCTGCTTTATGGCGCCTGGCGCAACCCTCAGGATTCATTCCCTGTCTCGAAAGTTTTCGCGCCGGGGGAAACGCTGGCGCTGCTCGGCTTTGGCCATGTGCATGCGGGAATTTTCTTCTCCCTTGGTGCGGCCTTGTTCTGTTGGTGGCTCTGCGGCTTCGCGCGGGTGGGCTATATGGCCAAGGCGGTGGCGGCCAATCCGGCGGCGGCGCGCGCGGTGGGCGTGCCGGCGGGGGCGGTGGTGTTGCTGATGGCGACATTGGGCGGCGCGCTCTCGGGCCTAGCGGGTTTCACCATTGTTTGTGGCGAGGAGCACAGGCTTACCCAGTTCGTCGGTAATGACTTCATCTTCCCCTCCATCGTCATCGCCTATCTGGCGCGCTCCAACCCGCTTGGTGTGGTGGTGGCCGCCATCGCCATCGCGGCGCTCTACACGGCGGGGGATTCGCTGAAAGCCTTTTACCAGCTTCCCGGGGCCACGGTGCTGACCATCGAGGCGATTCTGCTGCTTTGCGTCTGCTGCGCGGAATTCTGGCTCCGCTACCAGCTGGGCTGGGCCAAGAGCACGAAGGTGGCGCCATGATGGAGCTGTTCACGGCCTGGGTAAGTACAATCCCTGCGTTTGCCGCGCCGTTTTTGCTGGCTACCGCCGGGCTTATCATCAATGAGCGTGCCGGTGTCATGAATCTTGGCGCCGAGGGCGTGATGGCGATGGCGGCCGTAACCTCTGTGCTGATGGAGATGGCAGGACACGGCACGGCGTTAGCGCTGCTTTGCGGCATCGGCGCGGGGCTGGGGCTGGCAGCCATATTCGGCATCATGGCGGTGTTTCTGCGGGTGGATCAGGTTCTGGCCGGTCTGGTGGCCTTCGCGCTGGGCATCGGCGTTTCGGGCTTTCTGGGCGATGGCTCGGAGAACCAGACCGTGAATGGGATTTCGCCGCCGCCGGGCTCTGATTTTGCCTTTCTGCCGAAGCTGCTGGCAGGGATATTGGACCAGGACTGGCTGACATGGTTCGCCTTTTTCGCCGCTATTGCGGTTTGGTTCATTATCGAGCGGACAGATATTGGCCTGCGCCTGCGCGCGGTGGGCGAGGATGCGCCGGCGGCGGATGCGGCGGGGGTGAACGTGGCGCTCTACCGCTTCGGCGCGGTGCTGGCGGGCGGCGTGTTGTGCGCCATCGCGGGCGCGCATCTCAGCCTTGTTGGCGCGCATATCTGGGTGGATGGCATGGTGGCCGGGCGCGGCTGGATCGCGGTGGCCATGGTCACACTCTCGCGCTGGAACGCGCTGCGCGCCATCGCCGCGGCGTTGCTGTTCGGCGCCATCCAGGCGCTGGTGCCGCAATTGCTTTCCTCAGGCATGAACGTGCCGGTTTATTTCATCCAGATGTCGCCTTATCTCGCCACCTTAGCCTATCTGCTCATTGCCGGGCTGTTCGCCAAAGGTGCAGACGCACAGCCGGCTGATCTCGGCCGGCCCTATCTGCGCGAGGAACGGCGCTGAACTTCGGCGTTGACAGGGGGAATTCCGGCGTGAACACTCCACAAGTTGGACATGACGTGGAGATGCGCCGATGAGCGTGCGGTTCCTGCTGGATGGCGAGGTGATCGCGCTGGATGAGGTGGACCCCACCGGCATGGTGCTGGAGATGCTGCGCACCCGCCTGCGCCGCACCGGCACCAAGGAAGGTTGTGCGGAGGGCGATTGCGGCGCGTGCACTGTGCTGCTGGGCGAGCTTGCGGGCGAGGACATCGTTTGGCGGGCGGTGAATAGCTGCATTCTTTTTCTCCCTATGTTGGATGGCAAGGCGCTGCTTACGGTGGAAAGCCTGGGCGGGGATCACCCAGTGCAGCGGGAATTGGTGGCGCATCATGGTTCGCAATGCGGCTTCTGCACGCCGGGGATTGTGATGGCGCTGTATGGCCGTGCCATTGGTGCGCTGGGGGCGGAGCAGAGTGTGGCGGATACGCTGGCGGGCAACCTTTGCCGCTGCACTGGCTACGGGCCGATTCTGGCAGCGGCCGAGGCTGCGGGCCGGACCAAGCGTGACGATATGGAGTTGGTGGCGGCGTTAAAAGCGTTGCAAGCACCGGCGCGGGATTTCAGGTTCCATGATAGGCTGGCTGGGCATGAGCGCCGCGCCTTTATCCCACGCAGCGCGGATGAACTGGCGGCGTTGTATCTTGAACATCCGCAGGCGCGGCTGGTGGCGGGTGCCACGGATGCCGGGCTGTGGGTGACCAAGCAGCATCGTGTGTTGGATGAGGTGATCTTCATCGGCGATATCGAGGATTTGCGATTTATAGAGGAAACGCCGGAAGGTATGAGGATTGGTGCCTGTGTGCGCTATGCCGAGGCGCAAGTGGCGCTGGCGCGGCTGCACCCGGCGTTGGGCGAATTGGTGCGGCGTATCGGCGGTACGCAGATCCGCAATGCCGGCACCATCGGCGGCAACATCGCCAATGGCTCGCCGATTGGCGACATGCCACCCGCCTTGATCGCGCTGGGAGCGGAATTGACGCTGCGCCGGGGTGATACCCGACGCATAATGGCCTTGGAAGATTTTTTCATCGCCTATGGCAAGCAGGACAGGGTGCCGGGAGAGTTTGTGGAAAGCGTATTCATCCCTCGGATTGGTGAAAAAGATCTGGTTTGTATCAGCAAGCTTTCAAAACGCTTCGACAGCGATATTTCCGCCGTCTGTGGCGCCATCGCGCTGCGGGTTGAGGCTGGTCGCATCGCGCAGGCGCGGATTGCCTTTGGCGGCATGGCGGCAACGCCGAAACGCGCCAGTGCGGCGGAGGCGTTTTTGATCGGCGCCGTATTTAGCAAAGAAAGTATGGACGAAGCAGCAACGCTGCTCGCAGCGGACTTCGCGCCGCTGAGCGATGTGCGCGGCAGCAGCGCCTATCGTCTCACCGTGGCGGGCAATCTGCTGCGCCGCTTGTGGGCTGAGAGCCAAAGCGAGGTTGTGAGCGTGCTGGGGCTGCAGCATGGCTGACAGCGAAATCCAGTTTCTCAACGCCGTCTCCCGGCCCGTGCCGCATGATTCCGCGCGGGCGCATGTATCAGGGCGCGCTGTTTATACGGACGACATGCCCGAGGCGGTGGGCATGCTGCATGGGGCGTTCGGATTGTCCCAGGAGGCGCGTGCAAAAATCCTGAGCCTCGATCTTACCACCGTGCGAGCCGCACCCGGCGTGGTAGCGGTGTTTTCCGCCGCCGATATTCCCGGCAGGAACGATGTCAGCCCCTTTGCCGGTGATGACAGGCTCTTTGCCGAGGGCGAGGTGATTTATCACGGCCAGGCGGTCTTCCTGGTGGTGGCAACGAGTGTTGAGGCTGCGCGCCGCGCTGCGAAGTTGGGCAGGATTGAATATGAAAAATTGCCGGCCTTGCTTTCCATCGAGGACACACTGGCGGCGGGTTCCGTGGTCGAGCCCGCGCAGAGCATGGGGCGGGGCGATGTAGCGTTGGCGTTGGCGGCTGCGCCCCGCAGCGTGAAAGGCACGCTGGAGATTGGCGGGCAGGATCATTTTTATCTGGAAGGGCAGATCGCCATCGCCACCCCGCAGGAGGAAGGTCGGGTGCATGTGCTCTCCTCCACGCAACATCCCAGTGAGGTGCAACATATCGTCGCGCGCGTGCTGGGGCTTGTGGATGCCGAGGTGACTGTCGAGGTGCGGCGCATGGGCGGCGGCTTCGGGGGCAAGGAGACGCAGGCCTCTCTGTTTGCCACAGCTGCGGCTTTGGCGGCGGTGCGGACCGGGCGGCAGGTGAAGATCCGCGCGGACCGTGACGATGACATGATCCTGACCGGCAAGCGGCATGAATTCTCCGCTACTTACGAGGCGGGGTTTGACGAAAACGGAATCGTCCAGGCGATTTCAATCGAGTTGGCATCGCGCTGCGGCTGCACGATGGATCTTTCAAACGCGATCAACGACCGCGCGATGTTCCATACGGATAATTGCTATTTTTACCCGGCGGTGAAAATCCATTCGCAGCGCGCCAAAACCAACACGGTTTCCGCCACCGCCTTTCGTGGTTTTGGCGGGCCGCAGGGCATGATCGTGGCGGAGCGTACGATGGACCATATCGCCCACGAACTCGGCCTGGACCCGCTGCTGGTACGCCAGCGCAATCTCTATGGACCGGGGCGGGATGTAACGCCCTATGCGATGCAGGTGACGGATAATGTAGCACCAGAGATGATCGCCGAGCTTGTCGAGAGCAGCGATTATGAAAAGCGCCGTGCCAAGGTGGCGGAATGGAATGAAACGCACCGCATTATCAAGAAAGGTATTGCACTTACCCCGGTAAAATTCGGCATCAGCTTTACCACCACCCATCTCAACCAGGGCGGGGCGTTGGTGAATATCTACACGGATGGTTCGATTTTGTTGAATCATGGCGGCACGGAGATGGGGCAGGGCCTCATGATCAAAGTGGCGCAGGTGGTGGCGGACGTATTCGCCGTACCGGTGGAGAGTGTGCGGATTTCTTCAACCCGGACCGATAAGGTTCCCAATACCAGTGCCACGGCGGCGTCCTCCGGTTCGGACCTCAACGGCATGGCGGCGTTTAACGCGGCGGAGACGATCAGGCGGCGTTTGGTGGAATTCGCGGCCAGGCATTTCGGCGTGGCGGAAGCGGATGTGCATTTCACGCAAGCTGGCGTACAGGCGGGGACGGAACTGCTGAGTTTCGCGAAACTTTGCCAGTTGGCCTATCTGAATCGCGTTTCTCTTTCCTCCACGGGCTTCTATGCTACGCCGGATATTCATTACGACCGCAAGACCCATACGGGCCGGCCATTCTATTATTTCGCTTATGGCGCGGCGGTGGCGGAAGTAGCGGTAGATACCCTGACCGGCGAGCATAAGGTGCTGGCGGTGGATATTCTGCACGATGTCGGCAAGTCGCTGAACCCGGCCATCGATCTCGGGCAGGTGGAAGGCGGGTTCATCCAAGGCATGGGCTGGCTCACCACCGAGGAATTGGTGTTCGATGAAAAAGGCCGTCTGCTCACCCATGCGCCTTCCACCTACAAGATTCCTACGGCATCAGACCGTCCGGCGCGGATGGAGATCAAGCTCTGGGCGCCGGGGCGAAATGTGGAGCCGACCATTCATCGCTCCAAAGCCGTGGGGGAGCCGCCTTTCATGCTGGCCAATGCGGTGTTTTGTGCGCTGACCCAGGCTGTTTCCGCCGCTGTGTCTGAGGGTGGGTTTCCGAAACTTGATGCGCCCGCCACGCCGGAGCGGATATTGGCGGCCATTGCCGGGCTGCAGGCGGGCAATGGCTGAGTGGCTGAACAGCCTGCATGCCTTGCTGCCGCGTGGCCCCGTGGCGCTGGTGAGCGTGCTGGCGACGGAAGGCTCCGCGCCGCGTGGGGCGGGCACGAAGATGCTGGTGACGGCGGATAGCGTGGAGGGCACCATCGGTGGCGGCAATCTGGAATTCACTGCCATTTCTCAGGCGCGGGCGGCACTGGCCCATGCGCCCGGCAGCTGGGCAGTGCAGGATTATCCGCTGGGGCCACTGCTGGGCCAATGCTGCGGCGGACGGGTGCGGTTACTGGTTGAGCATCTTAACCCGGCTCAATGCGGATTTCTTGAGTCGGAGCCAGGGGAAACGCTGATTGCCGAGCTGACGGAAGGGGCCGTGCATCGCACCTATGGCGGACGGTTGCAGGCCAGCATTCTCGCCGCGCGCGGAGAAAAGCCTAGCTCGGGCACGAAGATTGTCGAGCCCGTGGATGCGCCTTGCCGCCCGGTGCTGTTGTTCGGGGCCGGGCATGTGGGGCGGGCCATGGCGCGAGCATTCGCGGGGCTGCCGCTCTCACTGGGGTGGTTCGATACGCGGGAAGAGTTGCGGGATCTGTCCGGTCTGGTCTGCTGCCCCGTGGAGGCGATGGAGGATGTTCTGGCCCAGGCCGCGCCGGATGTGGCGGTGCTGATTCTCACCCACGACCATGGGCAGGATTACAGGCTAACTCTGGCGGCTTTGCGGGGGCGGGCCGGGTTTGTCGGCCTGATCGGGTCTGGCACAAAGCGGGCGCGGTTTTTTTCCCGCTTGCAGGCGGAGGGGGTTGATACGTCCCGGCTTCTTTGCCCCATCGGCCTGCCGGGGATTGCGGGCAAGCAGCCAGAAGTGATCGCCATTGCCGTGGCCGCGCAACTTTTAAGCCTGCCGAAGGATGAGCATGACCAAGCCTGATGACGAGATTTTGCTGCGCAAGAGCTTCGAAGTTGCCAAGCGCGCGCAGGCGGGTGGCTGCCACCCGTTCGGCGCCATTCTGGCGGGGCCGGATGGGGAGGTGCTGATGGAACAGGGCAATGGATTCCTGCCGGACCATGACATGACCGGCCATGCGGAACGGATTCTGGCAGACCGGGCCTCGATAAAATTTGGAAGCAAGTTCCTGGCCGATTGCACGCTTTATTCCAGCGCAGAACCTTGCGCGATGTGCGCCGGGGCGATTTACTGGTCCGGCATCGGGCGGGTTGTATATGGCATGAGCGAGCATGAGCTAAAATCCATCACCGGCAACCATGAAGAAAACCCGACGCTGGATCTGCCATGCCGCAACGTGTTTGCCGCCGGGCAGCGCAAGGTGGAGGTGCTGGGGCCGCTGCTGGTGGAAGAATCCCGGGCTCTACACGAAGGCATCTGGGGATGAAAAAATTCTTCACCGATGCCGATATTACGGGAAGGTAAATTCTTTTGATGGATCAAGAAACCCAGGCCGCTTATCTGGCGGCCGCTGAAAAACTGCTCGGCCTGCCCATCCGGCCCGAGCATAAAGAGGCAGTGCAAACCGCTTTCGCCGTCGTCTGCAAGCATGCCGAATTGGTGACATCCTTTAAACTGCCACCGGAAACCGAGGCAGCCCCGCGCTATATTCCGTGAGATTCCATGAAACTTTTTGAACTCACTGCCACCGGAATCGTCGCCCAGGTGCGCGCCGGCCGGTTCTCCGCCAGCCAGGTTCTGGCGGCGCATATCGCACGTATCGAGGCGTTGGATGCAACCTTCAACTGCTTCACGGCGCGAACCTTCGAACGCGCCCGCGCCGAGGCGGCCTTGGTGGATGCCAAAATCCAGGCAGGGCAGGAGCCCGGGCCGTTGGCCGGCGTGCCCTTCGCGGTGAAGAACCTGTTCGATATCGAGGGCCTGCCGACCGTCGCCGGGTCCAAAATCCGCCGCACCGCGCCGCCGCCAAAGGTTGACGCGCCGCATATCAAACGGTTGAACGAGGCCGGGGCGGTGCTGCTTGGCGCGCTCAACATGGATGAATTCGCCTTCGGCTTCGTCACCGAAAACGCGCATGACGGGCCGACTCGCAATCCGCACGACCCTGAGCATGTCGCCGGCGGTTCTTCCGGCGGTTCTGTCGCCGCTCTGGCCGCCGGGTTCTGCGCCCTCACTTTGGGGTCCGATACCAACGGCTCCATCCGCCTGCCCGCCGGGCTCACTGGTGTTTATGGGCTGAAAGCCAGTTATGGCCGCATCACGCGGGAGGGAACCTTCCCCTTCGTGGACAGCTTCGACCATATCGGTCCGTTCGCCCGCTCCGTGGCCGATCTCGCTCTGGCCTATGATCTTTTGCAAGACGAGGATGAGGCAAGCCCCGTTTTGGGCCAGGGCATCGACCCCGCGCGCGTCGCCATGCTGGATGATTGGTTTCAACACGGTGCCAGCCCGGAAATGCTGGAGGCGCTGCACATCGTTGCTGATGCCCTGGGCGGCACCGCCAGCGTCACCCTGCCGGAGGCCAAACGTGCCCGCTCGGCGGCGTTCTGCATCACGGCCTTCGAGGGTGGGCAACTCCACAAGCCTGACCTCATCGCCCGGCCGCGGGATTATGACCCCGCCACCCTGCCGCGCCTTCTTGCCGGCGCGCTGCAACCGGCGCAGACAATTTATCAGGCGCAGCGTTTCCGGGCCTGGTTCCGCCAGCAGGCCCTGGCGATTTTTGAGCGTTACGATCTGCTGCTGGCCCCGGCCACGCCCATTACCGCCCCGCTTATCGGCCAGCCAACATTCGAGCTTGGCGGCGAGGCCGTGCCCACCCGCGCCAATATCGGCCTTTATACGCAGCCGATCAGCTTCATTGGCCTGCCGGTGGTCTGCGTGCCGGTGGCCTCAGCCGGCCTGCCGCGCGGCGTGCAGATCATCGCGGCCCCGGGGCGGGAGGCGCTGGCGCTGGCCGCCGCCGCGAGGCTGGAGGATAGGGGCGTGCTGTCCGCAAAGGTGGTGCCATGATCATCGATGACCCCGCGACGAAAGCCGAGATCGAGGCGTTGTTCGCCGCTTACGAACACGCCTTGATGACGAACGATCTTGACGCTTTGCACAATTTCTTTTGGCCTTCGGCGCAGGTTCTGCGTTTCGGCGATACCGGCACGTCCTTCGGCATTGACGAGCTTGCCGCCTTCCGCCGCAACCGCAAGGGCGGTTCGCCCCAGCGCGTGCTGCAAAACACACGCATCGTTACCTTCGGGCCGGACCATGCCGTCGCCACCACGGAGTTTGTCCGCGAGGGCGAACCACGCCTGGGGCGGCAGACGCAAATCTGGGTGCGGTTTCCTGATCTCGGCTGGCGCATCGCCAGTGCGCATGTGTCGCTGGTGGCGGCTTAAAATCTTTCCAGCCGGAACGCCGAAGGGTCAACCACCGGCGTTTCACCCGCGACAATTTCCGCCATCAGCTGCCCAGCACCGGGGCCGATGCCGAACCCATGGCCGGAAAACCCGGTGGCGATGTAAAACCCCTTTTGTGATTTCACTTCAGATATCACTGGAATTGCATCCGGCGTGCCGTCGATAAATCCTGCCCAGCTCTGCACCACCTTGGCATCCGCGAACACAGGCACGTCCCGTGCCAGATGATGCATCGCCTGGCGCAACCCGCGAAGCTGCGGGACAGGGTCGAGGATACGCTCTTGCGTGAACGGCGCATTGCTACCTGAAAGATAATCCCGCTCCTGCCGCCATTCTTGCAAAAACTGCCCGGAGACATGCGGGCGCAGGTAGTCGCGTTCAGACAGAAATCCCGGCAGGAATTTGAAAAGCAGCCTGAACACGTCAGGGGTTATCTCGGGCGAGGAGATCCAGCCATGGGCGATGGTGTAGCCGCCATCCAACCGCTTGCGGAAAGCGTAATGCCGCGCGGAAGCCGACAATTCCGGCCCGTTCAATGGTGCTGTGCGTAAAACCGAAGACCGCACCTTCAATTGCGGCAATGCGATGCCGTGCTTGCGGCAAAACAGGCGAGACCACGCGCCGCCTGCCAGAACAACCTTCTGGCAGGCAATCCGCCCGCGTTCAGTTTCCACCGCGATGATCTTTCCCGCCTCGCGCACCAACCCGGTCACGGCGCAATTCTGCAACATCGCTACCCCCGCCGCTTGCGCGGCGCGCGCCATGGCGGGCACGGCGAGTTGCGGCTCTGCCCGCGCGTCGCTTTCGGTGTAAAGCGCGCCTACAAATCGCCGCTGCGCTTCCGGCAGCAGAAGTGCTGTTTCGGCGGCATCCAACACCCTGGAAGCAGCGCCCAGCGGCACGGCTTTTGCCGCCCAGGCAGCACGCTGACGTTGCTCCTTGGCGTTGGCGTTGAGGTACGCGATTCCGCAAACCCGATATCCCGTCTCCGCCCCGGTCAGATCGTTCATCCGCGCCCATAGCCTGCGGCTCTCGAACATCAGCGGCAATTCCCGCAAATCGCGCCCTTGCACGCGTACCCAGCCCCAGTTCCGGCTGGATTGCTCGGCGGCGATACGGCCTTTTTCGCACAGCACCACCTTCGCGCCCTTCTGCGCCAGGTTCCACGCCGTGCACACGCCGATGATGCCGCCGCCGATCACCACCACATCCGCTTGCGCGGGGAATGGGGTAGACTTCGTTTCAACATTATCAACTTCAGGGCCCATGGTGGAATTTTCCAGCGCCACGCAGGGCAGGTCAAGCGCCGCCGGGGCTTGACCTCTGGGCCATGCGCAAACAGATAAAAGTCGGCCGCCTGGGCCACGATTTCGAAGATGTATTGGATTTTTCGTGAGCATTACCAAAGCGGCTGCCAAAAACCACACCGGTCTCGCGCTGTTCGCGCTCTCCATGGGTGGGTTCGCCATCGGCACCACGGAATTCGGCACGATGGGTCTGGTGCCATATTTCGCCAACGGCCTGCATATCGGCATCGTCAAAGCCGGGCAGGTGATCAGCGCCTATGCGTTGGGTGTGGTGGTGGGCGCGCCCATTCTGGCGGTGGCGGGCGCCAGGCTGCCGCGCCGGGTTATGCTCATCGGGCTGATGCTATTTTTCGGCCTCGGCAATTTGTTAAGTGCCGTAGCCCCCGATTTTGCCTGGATGATGGTGTTCCGCTTCATCGCCGGCCTGCCGCATGGCGCGTATTTCGGCGCCGCAGCGCTGGTGGCGGCGGAGTTGGTGCCGCCGGGCAAAAAAACCCAGGCCATTGCCAGCGTGCTGCTCGGCCTTACCGTCGCCACCATCTTTGGCGTGCCCTTGGCCAATGGCATCGGCCAGGTGCTGAACTGGCGCTGGGCCTTTGTGCTGGTGGCGCTGCTGGCGGCGGCCACGGCTGGTCTGGTGTTCGCGCTGGTGCCGCATATGGCCGCCGACAAATCCAGAAACCCGCTGTCTGAGCTTGACGCGTTGAGGAACAAGCAAGTTTGGCTCACCCTCGGCATTGGCGCCATTGGCTTCGGCGGGATGTTTGCTGTTTATACCTATCTCGATTCCACGCTGCTGGAGGTTACGAAGGCGCGGCCCTTCATGCAGCCGCTGGTGCTGGCGCTGTTCGGCGCGGGGATGACGTTTGGCAATCTTCTCGCCTCGCGCCTCGCGGACAAAGCCTTGATGCAGACCATCGCCGGTGTGCTCATCTGGTCGGCGCTGGTGATGGCGCTCTATCCGTTCATGACCGGACATATCTGGAGCATGGCGCTGGCGGCATTTCTCATCGGCAATGGCGGCGGGCTCGGCTCGCCTTTGCAGGCGCGGTTGATGGATGTGGCGGGTAAGGCGCAAACCCTGGCGGCGGCACTGAACCACAGCGCCATGAACACGGCCAACGCGCTGGGGCCGGTGCTGGCGGGGCTGGCCATCAGCGCCGGGTGCGGCCTGCCTTCCACGGGCTGGGTGGGTGCTGCTTTGGCTGTTGCCGGGCTCGGTATCTGGGGGCTGGCGATGCTGGTAGCCCGGCGCGGTGGTGCGTTGGCGGGGGCAGAGTAGGTTCAGCGCACCGGAATGGTGGCGTAACGCAGCTCGCGGCGGTATTCGCTGGGCGGCACATCATGGCAGCAGATCAGCCAGTAAGGCAGCACTAGCAGCAGCGTCCAGGTAAAATTCCAAACCAGCTGCATGTGCGATTCAAGCGGCCATTGGGTAGGGAACAGCACCAGATCCAGTAGCCAGAGCGTGCGCCAGAGCAGCCCGGTTAGGCGCACCGCCGGCGCCACGCGCGCCCGGCGCGAACCCTGCGCCTGCTGGGTGTTTATCTGCACATAGGCCGCGCCCGCCATGATGGCGAGGCACAACATGTCCTCGAAGAAATCTGGCGAATAGGCGCGGTCGAACAATTTTATCCACGCAAGCCCGGCCAATGCGCCCAGCCCGGTGCAAAACCGCGCCAGCGTGAACACCTGCACCCCAAGCCACCATTCAGCCCGGTTCACCCCCGGCTGCAGCACCTGGTCGATG
>JAGWOU010000119.1 GCA_028870815.1 Rhodospirillales bacterium
ATAATCCTGTTTCAGCCCCAGCGAGACCGCGAACGCCCCGAGGATGGTTGTGCCCAGCGCCACCATCCGGTCGTAATAATCCTGCATCACCTCGCGCCAGCCCGGCAAATCCGGCCACAGATTCGGCCCGTGCAAGGGCAGCCCGGCCTGCACGCGCTCATGCGTTAACGGCAAATCCCGGCCGATCTTAAAACCCTCCTTCAAATCGCCCGTGCGTTTCTGTTTCGCGGGGTCGAGATTCTCACCGCCCACGCGGAACCAGCCGCGATGGCAGGCGGAATGCTCGATGGCGGTTTTTTCTTTCTCCTCCGGCGGCAGCGCGAAGAAGTGCCGGGCATTCTCATAAACGCGATCGATTAATTCCTGCGGAATGCCGTGGTTTTTAATATAGAAAAACCCGATTTCCCGGCAGGCGCGGCCAATGGCTTCGGCGGGCGCGTCGTCACCGGCCAGAAGCGGCGCGATGTCGATAACGGGAATGGCATCAAGCTGGGCGCTTGCGAGGCCGGGTGCGAGGTCTATGGTATCAGGCATGGACGGGATGTTAGACTCGTCAGGGACTCGATTCCAGGAGCATTTTCTTTGCCAGAAACATTTTTGCTCGGTATCGATTTGGGCGCGGGCAGCCTGAAGGCAACGCTGATAACCCCCACGGGAGAGGTGAGGGCCGAGGCCAACGGCACGGTTTCCACCACGATGCGGCGTTTTGGCTGGGCGGAGCAGGATCCGGCGGAATGGTACGCGGCACTTTGCCGGGCGGTGCCGAAAGTGCTGGCGGGAATCGAGCCAGGGGATATCGCGGGCATTGGCATTTCAGCGGGGGCGCATATTCCGGTGCTGACGGATGGCGCGGGTGCGGTGCTGCGCCCGGCGATCATGTGGAACGACCAGCGCGCCGCCGTCGAAGCCGCAGAGCTGAACCGCCAGGCGGGGGCCGAAATTATTTCGTTGTCTCTCAACCGGGTGAACCCGACCTGGTCTCTGGCCATGCTGGCCTGGTTGCAGGCGCATGAGCCGGAGGTGGTGACGCGCGCGAAGCGGCTGTATCTGGCCAAGGATTTCCTGCGCCATTGCCTCACCGGCACATGGGAGACGGATTATTCCGACGCCGTTGGCGCGCTGCTGGCTGATGACGCCACGAAGGGCTGGTCCGCCGAACTGGCCGGGCTGATCGGGCTGGATATGTCCATCCTGCCGCCGATTGTGGCGCCCGATCATGTCGTGGGCGGGGTAACGCCAGAGGCCGCCGCCCGCCTGGGGCTGAAGGCGGGCACGCCTGTGGTTTGCGGTTCCAACGATACCACGGTGGAGTTTTTCGGCGTGGGCGGCAACAAGCCGGGCATTGGCGGGGTGAAGCTGGCCACGGCGGGGGTGCTGTTTCTGGCGACGCAAGGGCCAGTGGTGCATCCGCCCATCTCCTGTTACCCGCATATCATCCCGGGCATGTATTACGCCGCCACAGGCACCAATTCCTGCGCTTCGGCGCATCGCTGGGTGCGGGATCTGATGTTCGCAGAAGGCGGGTTTGAGGCGATGGACGCGCTGGCAAGTGCGGCACCGCGCGGCGCGAGGGGGCTGCTGTTCCACCCTTATCTGCAGGGCGAACGCGCCCCGTATTGGGACCCGCTGCTGCGCGCGGATTTCATCGGCATGACCATGAGCCATGGCAAGATGCATTTTGCCCGTGCGGTATATGAGGGCATCGCCTTTTCGATCCGGGATCTGCTGGGCGCGGCGCGCGAAAAGGGGCTGGAATTCAGCACCATAAGGCTGATGGGCGGCGGCGCGAAAAGTGCGACCTGGCGGCAGATTATCGCGGATGTGACGGGGCTGGTGATCGAGCGCACGGAAGCGGGCGATGCCTCGTTTGGCGCGGCACTTGTGGCGGGCATGGGCGTGGGGATTTTTGACGGGCCGGCGGATGCTGTCTCGCGCTGTGTGCGGCTGCGCGACGTGACGCGGCCCCAGCCCGAGGCCAGTGCGTTTTATGACGAATTATTCGGCATATATAAGGAGGCACAGGCCGCCTTGGCCGGGGTGAATCATAAGCTGCACGCGCTGGTGAAGGGATAGTCTGCCCGGCGCATGCCGGGCAGGATTCAAGGTTCTGCGCCTAGTTAATCCGAACGCCGATGCCCGGAACCATGATGACCACTCCGCTATGGTGGTGATGGTGTGGGTAAAACACCGGCGGCGGCGGCGGCGGCGGCGGATAGTAAGCCGGCGGCGCGTAATATTCGGGCGGCGGGGCATAATAGTCGTGATGGTGGTGATGGTGATGATGGTGGTGGTCGTTGCCCCAGTCGGCCTGCTGCACCTCGGCCGGGGCGTTGCGCGCCTGCTCCCGCAGCACGGCATCGTTGGCTTTCAGCGCCTCGACGGCGTTGGGCACTGGCCGCAGCAAATCGGCGTAAGAGGCGATGGCCATCGACTCATGCGCCGGTGTCGGGCTGGCGGCCTGGGCAACGCCTGTGCCCAAAGCGGCCACGCCCGCGAGGGCGGCGATCAGCCCGGTTTTCCGTTCCATTTTTTTAGCTCCTCTGATTTGGCATTCAGCCTTCAATCAGCTTTCGATATGTGTGCTGGTGCTGGCTGATTCATGCCCGAATAAGGGTAGGATTGTGGCGGCGCCAGTTCTGGAGGTTAAAAATTGTCCAGCTTGCCGCATTGGCAGGGATTATCCGCGCGCAGGGCGGTTCTGTTTTCGTGGCCTTGCCAGCGGGTTTAAAAAGGACAATCTACGGAGTAGTATCAGGACCGCTTAAGTCCGCTTTGCGGATGGAGGATAAGACATGTTTATCGAGACTGAAGGCACGCCAAACCCGGCGACACTGAAATTTCTGCCCGGCCAAGCAATTCTGGGCGACAAGACGGCGGATTTTCCTGATGCGGACGCAGCACTCGTCTCGCCGCTGGCGGAGGCGCTGTTCGGGCTGCAAGGTGTAACCCGCGTGTTTCTGGGCGGGGATTTCGTGACCGTGACCAAGAGCGAGGAAACCAGCTGGCAGGCGCTGAAGCCGCAGGTGCTGGGCATGCTCATGGAGCATCTGGTGGCGGGCAAGCCGATTCTGCGCGCGGGCATGGTGCTGGAGGCTGAGGATGTGGACCCGGCGGACCAGGAGATCGTGGATCAAATCAAAGACCTGTTGGACACGCGCATCCGCCCCGCCGTGGCGGGCGATGGCGGGGATATCATCTTCCGCGGCTACCGCGACGGCGTGGTGAGCCTGCGCATGCAGGGGGCTTGCGCGGGCTGCCCGTCTTCCACCGCCACGCTGAAGCACGGCATTGAGAACATGCTGAAGCACTATATTCCGCAAGTGACCTCGGTTACACAGGCCGCGTAGCCAATAGGAGGCAGCATGGCTCTGGACGACGCGGCGCTGGATGCGCTGTTCCGTAACGCGCGCACCCATTCCTCGTTCAGTGCCGAGCCGGTTGCCGACGTCGCGTTGAAGGCACTGTACGAGCTGACGAAAATGGGGCCGACCTCGGCCAATTGTTCGCCGGCGCGGTTTTTGTTCATCCGTACGCCCGAGGGCAAGGCGCTGTTGCGGCCCTGCCTTTCGGGCGGGAATATTGAGCCCGTGGCGGCAGCGCCCGTGACCGTGGTGGTGGCGTTCGACCCGCAATTCTATCTGAAACTGCCGGAGCTTTACCCGGGCGAGGATGTGAAGCCCTGGTTCTCCGGTAACCCGGATTTGGCGGAGGAGACGGCGATGCGCAATTCCTCTCTGCAAGGCGCGTATTTCATGCTGGCGGCACGGGCGATGGGATTCGCGACCGGGGCAATGTCTGGTTTCGACCGGGCCAAGCTGGACCGGGCCTTTTTCATCCAGAAGGGTTGGCGGTCGAATTTCCTCATCAATATTGGCTATCCGGTGCCGGGCGAGGAGTTGCCGCCGCGCCTGCCGCGCCTGGGCTTTGAGGAGGCGGCGGAGTTCGCGTGAGTTTGATCGCGCTGGACGCCTCTGGCCCGCGGGCCGTGCTGGCGCTGCTGGACCGTGATGGGACGGCGCTGCGGCGCTGGGAGGCGAAGCTCAAACCCGGGCTGATCGAGACCTTGCCCCTGCTGATGCAGGAGGCGGCTGCTGGCCAGGACATCACGGACGTGGCCGTTTGCACCGGGCCGGGCAGCTTTACCGGGTTGCGCACCTCCATCGCGCTGGCGCAGGGCTTCGCTGCTGGGCTGGGGGCCGTGTTGTGGGGCATTCCGGCCGCCATGGCCTATGCGCAGGGTTTGCCGGGGTTCTCCCGTCCGCTTTGGGTAGGCATTCGCGCGCGGCGGGGGCGGCTGTTTCTGCTGCGGGATGGCAGGGCGGAGGCGTTTGCCGATGACGAATTGCCGCTGCCGGAGGGGCCTGTTGCCGTTGCCGGTGAGGAAGCGCCATTTCTGGCTGCCGCGCTGGCCGCGAAGGGTGCCGATGTGATGCTGACCAGAACCCGGTTGATGGACGCCGCCTGGGTTGGCCGCGCCGCTTTGGCGCAAAAACTGGCCGGGCAGGCGCCCGGTGCCGCTTTGCCGCTTTATGTGGACCCGCCCGAGGCCAAGTTGCCTGCCGCAGGGTTGCGCCCCGCGCCGGTATGACCGCGATTCGCGAGGCTGGCCCAGCCTATGCCGCAGCCCTGGCGGCCATGCACGAAAGTGTGTTTCCAGAGGCGCCGTGGAATGAGGCGGCGTTTGTGACCCTGCTGCGCCAGCCGGGGGTGGCGGCGCTGATTCATGACGCGAACGGGTTTATGCTGCTGCGAACTGTGCTGGACGAGGCGGAGATTCTGACGATCGGCGTGTTGAAAAAACGCCGGGGCACGGGTGCGGCCTTGCTGCGCGAGGGGCTGCGCCGGTTGCGCGATGCCGGGGTGCAAGTGGTGTATCTGGAAGTCGCCACCGGTAACGTGGCGGCGCGGGCGCTTTATGAAAATCATGGCTTCGTGCAAAGCGGCTTACGGAAAGCCTATTACGAAAATGGCGGCGATGCGCTGATGCTGCGGCTGAATCTGAGTTCGCCGGTTGCGCAACGGTCATGAAAGTTTATCTATTGTGCAAGCCGGCCCCGATGGAGAGTGCAGCATGGATCAGGTGACCCACTCCGGCCAGAAAGCCCGTCCAGCCTATCGCCGTGCCGTCGTCGATCTCGGGTCCAACTCGGTGCGGCTCGTGATCTACGAGGGCGAACTGCGCAACCCGATGCAGATTTTTAACGAGAAGGCCGTGCTGCGCCTGGCCAAGGGCATCACCAGCACGGGCCGGTTGAAGGACGACGCGCTGGCCCAGGCGGAGACGGTGCTGCACCGCTACGCTGCCATTGCCCGCGCCATGGGGGCGAGCCCGGTGGAGGTGCTGGCCACGTCCGCCGTGCGTGATGCCGAAAACGGCGCGGCCTTCGTGAAGGCGATGATGAAGCGCCTGCCGGAGATGCGGATATCGGTGGTTTCCGGCGAGGAGGAGGCGGCGCTTTCGGCCGAGGGGGTGCTGTGCGGCATCCCCGACGCGGACGGGATTCTGGCCGATCTCGGCGGCGGTTCGCTGGAACTGGTGCGGCTGGATGCCGGCAAGGTGGGCCCGGCCGTGACGCTGCCGGTAGGGGTGATCCGGCTGGCGGAGCGCGCCGGGGAGGATCTTACCCGCGCCCGCGCGTTGATGATCGAGGCGCTGGACAGTGTGCCCTTCGCGGCGGAGGCGGCGGGCAAGGATTTGTATCTCTCCGGCGGCGCCTTCCGGGCGCTGGCGCGGATCCATATCGCGCAGACCGGCTATCCGCTGAACATCGTGCATCATTACACCATCAACCGCGACGAGGCGCGTGACCTCGCGGGCGTGCTGAGCGAGGGCGGGCGCAAGCTGATCGAGCGGCTGCCGGGCGTGCCGCGCCGGCGCATCGAGGATCTGCCCTATGCGGCGGTGATTCTGCGCCGGTTGCTGCGCGCCACGGGTGCCGCGCGGGTGGTGTTCTCCGCCAACGGGCTGCGGGAGGGCTGGTTCTCCCGGCTGTTGCCGCAGGCGATAAGGGATGAGGATCCGCTGCTGGCGGCCTCGCGCGATCTGGTGCGAGGTTCGTTGCGGGACGCCAATCTGCCAAAGGCGCTGGTGGCCTGGACGGCGCCGTTATTCGCCGGGGAATCGCCCGCGCAGAAGCGTTTGCGCGAGGCGGCGTGCTGGCTCTCGGATATCGGTAGCCACGAACACCCGGAATACCGGGCCGAGCAGGCTTTCATGCGCGTGATGCGCCAGGCCGGGATGAGCCTGGACCACCATGCCCGCGCGTTTTTGGCGCTGGCCACGG
>JAGWOU010000120.1 GCA_028870815.1 Rhodospirillales bacterium
AAGTTTTGGCAGAAATCTCTGCAGCGAAAAAACGGAGCACATATCAGCGATAGAATGTATGTCGAATATGCTGCTCGAGGAATCAGCAAATCAAACATACAAAAAATTCGAAAGTATCGACAGGTGGAAGAAGATGTTCTCAATGCCTGTACTCACCCAAGCTTTGTCGCTCTATCGATCAACACTGTAGGCACAAATATAAAGGAAGACGTTGCCTACTCGTTGCCGTTTCACGGTTCAATAGACGAGTCGCTTTTACGTACAATTCATTACGCCGTTTACGTTTTGGGGCAATACGTGATGATAGGTTATGTTCCAACGGTTGATGAGCTATCAAAATCGACACGAAAGGAAACTTTTTTGAGAGGAGGGTACAGCCATTTGAAGGGCGCGCGCATTGTTCTTCTTGGGCTATTGGACTATCTTCAAAGAGGGCATTAGCGAGGCAGGATGGGTAGAGCGAAGCGAAGCCCATCGCGATTTGCGCTCCCGTGCTAATGTCCGTTATCGCCATTTGGCCCTCAAAAGCAGACCTGGGGCTTGCCCCCATTCTACCAAGCGGCACTGCCTCTGTGAACAACTGCTCTAGAGAACCAGCCCCGATCCGCTAAACGTCCATAAAGGGCGCTTACCCGTTACAGGCCGACGCCGTTGAATGGCTGGTTCTGAGCTTGGGCGTGGCAGCCCCCTATGCCTGAGTAGGCTCGAAACAAGCCACCCAAATCCCCTAAGCCCCCTCCAACGCCCTAATCGCAATCGCCACGGCGGAGGTTCGCGTTTCCACCCCCAGCTTGGGGTACATCTGTTCCAGATGCTTGTTCACCGTGCGGTGGCTCACATTCAAAATCTGCGCGATGTCGCGGTTGGATTTGCCCCGCGCCAGCCAGAGCAGCACTTCCGTCTCCCTGCGTGTTAAGGGCACGCGGGCTTGCAGCCGTTCCACATCATGGTCGGCGTCCTGCTCCACAATCCGCAGCAGATATTCATCCTCCGCCATCTGGCCGATCAGCGCGAATTCCACCCGCCGGCCGGGCGCTTCCGGCGCGGGCAAGACGGTGGCGAAACTGCCAGGCGTTTCCTGCGGCTGTGCCAATCGCGCCGCCAGCCAGTCGCGCATTTCAGGCGGCAGTTCCGCTCCGGGCGCGATCTGCCCCAGCAGCTTCGCCGCCTGATGCGTGGCCCAGCGCAAACGGCCTGTGGCATCCGCCGCCAGCAGAAACCGGCCCGAGGCATCCATGGCGCGCTGGGCGCTGCGGGTGAGTTGCGCATTGGCCAGATGCACGCGAATGCGCGCCACCAGCTCATTCGGCACCACGGGCTTGGTCACATAATCCACGCCGCCCGCCTGCAACCCCGCCACCACGCTTTCCGTATCCGTCAGCCCGGTCATGAAGATCACCGGCACCAGCGCCAGGCCGGGGCGGCGCTTCAGGCGGCGGCAGGTCTCAAACCCGTCTATCCCCGGCATCAGCGCATCCAGCAGAATCACATCCGGCGTCACCTGTTCCAGCAGCACCAGCGCCATCTCGCCCTGCAAGGCCACCAGCACGTTGAACCCGGCGGGCTCCAGGGAATCGATCAGCAGCCGCAGCATGGTCGGCTCGTCATCCACGATCAGGATTGTTGGGCGGGGTGTGGGGTCAGGCGGCATCCCGGTCCATCTCCTCCAACGCGGCGAGGAATTCCGGCAGACGCAGCCCGGCCGCCAGCGCGGAAAGCGGTTCCAGCATCGCCCGTGCCTCCGGGGCTTCCTCGGCCAGCCGCTCCAGGCTTTCCTCAAGTCCGCGAATAAACCCGATCTGCGCCAGATAGCGCAGCTGCGCGATATGCGGGCGCAAAGCCGCCTCAGCCTGGCCGGGTAAAACGGGTGCGGGCGCGGCGGGCGCGGTTAATTCATCCCGGGTCCAGTCAATTTTCAGCAACGCCCCGATGGTCTGCAACAATTTACCCAGATTAAGGGGCTTGGGCAGCACCGCGTCATACACGCCATCCTGTGCGCCGCGCAGTACCGGGGCATGAGCCGTGAGCATCACGATGGGTGTTCCGGCATGGTTTGCATCCTGGCGCAGGCGGCGGGCGAGGCCAAGTCCGTCCAGCTCCGGCACTTCGTTCTGCGGCATGGAGAAATCCAGCAGGAACAAATCCGCTGCGCAATCCGCGGCCAGCCGCAGGCAGGAAGGGCCATCCGGCGCCGTGAGCAGCGTGAAGCCCAAAGGTGTGAGCGCATCCTGCAACAGGCTGCGATGCACGGCATTATCCTCCGCCGCGATGATGGTGCGCCGCCGGCCTTTATAGCCGGCGATGCGCCCCGGCGCCGGGGCGGGGGTCGAGCCCTGCTTGGCGCGGGAGATGAGCAACTGCACCTTGAAGCGGCTGCCCTTGCCTTCCCCGCTCTCCACGGAAATCCGCCCGCCGAGAATCTCCACCAGCAGTTTGGTGATGGTCAGCCCCAGTCCGATTCCGGGCACGGCAGTCGCATCCTTTGGCACCGCGCGCTCGAAGGGTTCGAAAATTCGCGAGAGATTTTCCGGCGCGATACCGGGGCCGGTATCGGCAATCTCGAATTCCATCACCTCGCCGGGTATGCGCAAGGTCAGGCGGATGCCGCCGCGCTCGGTGAATTTCAGCGCGTTGGAGAGCAGGTTGATGAGGATCTGGCGCAGCCGGATTTCATCGATGAACACCAGAGCCGGCAGGCTGGAAGGTGCCTCGAAATCGAAGGTCAGCCCCTTCGCGGCGGCTTGCAGGCGGAACATGCCGGTGATCTGCGCCAGAAAATCCGGGAAGGTCACTTCCCGCCGCTCGATCTCGATGCGCCCGGCCTCGATCTTGGAAATATCCATCAACCCTTCGATCAGCCCGTGCAGATGCTCGCCGGAGCGGCGGATGATGCGGATGGTCTCGCGCCGTCGCGGTGGAATGCTCTCGTCATTCTCCAGCAATTGCGCATAGCCCAGCACGGCGTTCAGCGGGGTGCGCAGCTCATGGCTCACCCCCACCACAAAGCGGGTTTTGGCGATGTTGGCGGCCTCCGCCACCTCCCGCGCGCGGGCCAGCTTGGCGTCGGTGCGCCGGTGGGCGTCGATCTCGGCCAGCAGTAATTGCGTCTGGCGGCGGGATTCCTCCTCGGCGGCCAGGGAGGATTCGCGGGCCAGCACCTGCAGCCATACGAACACCCCGGCCACCAGCAAGATGCAAACAAACACCCGCCAGAACGCGGCGGCGAGCAATGTTGAAAGGCCAGAGTGCTGGCTGGCTGCCTGCCAGTAGAAGGCGGAGAAGATGAACCCCAACACCATCGCGGTAAGGCTGAACACACCGAGAAAACGCAGCAGCACCGGGTCCAGCCGCCCGCGCAGGCCGGTTGGCAAAAGCTGGCGCATCAGCGCGTTGAGTTGCGCCCCATAGCGCGCATGGGGCTTGCAGGCATCCCGGCAGCGTGAATCCAGCGTGCAGCAGAGCGAGCAGATGGGCGCCGCATAGGCCGGGCAATAGGCGATATCCTGCGGCTCGAACCCGTTATCACAGACGGTGCACACCAGCCGCGTGCGGTTTGCCCAGGCGCGGCGCGGGCGACGGGCAAGGTAGTATCGCCCGCGCGTGGCGACGGCGATGGCGGGCACGGCGATGAAAGCGGTGGCCAGCGCCACAAAGGGCGCGAAGGCGTGGGCATAGGCGCCCAGCAGCCCGGCAACGCAGAGCGCCCCGGCCAGTGTGGCCAGCAGCATCGCCCCGGTGCCGACCGGGTTGATGTCGTAAAGATGCGCGCGCTTGAACTCGATGACATTCGGCCCGAGGCGCAACCCCTTCACCAGCACCAGATCCGCGCAGATGGCCCCCACCCAGGCGCAGGCCAGCACGGAATAAAAGGCGAGAATGGGAGCGATGGAGCGGTAGATGTCCAGCTCCATCAGCAAGAGCCCGATGGTGGCGTTGAACACCAGCCAGACCACCCGCCCCGGATGCCGGTGGGTGAGGCGGGAAAAGAAATTGGACCAGGCGATGGAGCCGGCATAGGCGTTGGTGACGTTGATCTTGCTTTGCGCGATGGCCACCAGCATGGCGGCGGCCAGTAAGGCGGCATGCGGCGGCAGGGCAAGGCCATAGGCCGCCTGGTAGAGCAAGATCGGCTGCGCCGCCTGTTCCGCCCCGAAGCCGAGGCCCAGCGTCAGCACGCCTAGCACAGAGCCCATCAGCATTTTCACAATGCCCGGCACCACCCAGCCCGGCCCCGCCGCCAGCAGTGAGGCCCACCAGCGCCAGCGGGCTTTTGGGTCCGGCTTGGGCATAAAGCGCAGATAATCCGCCTGCTCGCCGATTTGCGCGATCAGCGAAACAATGACCGAGGCACAGGCGCCGAAGGGCAGCAGCGCGAAGCCGCCACCCCACCGCAGGCCATGAAACTTTGCCCAGTCGTGCAGCAATCCAGGGTGCGTCGCCAGGAACAATATGGGCAGGAAGTTCAGCACCAGCCAGGCCGCCTGGCTCCAGACCTGAAAGCGGGAGATGAAGGTGATGCCGTAAGCCGCCAGCGGAATGATGCCAAGCGTGGAGAGCACATAGCCAAGCCGCAGCGGAATGCCGAACACCTGGCTCAGCATATTCGCAAAGATAGAAGCTTCCAGCGCGAAGAAGATGAAGGTGAAAGAGGCGTAGATGAGCGAGGTGATGGTGGAGCCGATATAGCCGAACCCGGCGGCGCGGGTGAGCAGATCGATATCCACCCCGCATTTCGCCGCCACATAGGCGATGGGCCCGGCGGTGAGCGCAATGAGCAGCCCGACGGAGAGAATGGCCGCCACGGCGTTCACTGGCCCATATTGCAGCGTGATGGTGGCGCCAATCGCCTCCAACGCCAGGAAGGAGGTGGCGCCGAAGGCCGTGTTGGCGACGGCTTTGCCCGAAAATTTACGCGCGGCACTGGCGGTGAAGCGCAGCGCGTAATCCTCCATCGTCTCATCCGCGACGAATTGGTTATAGCTGCGGCGGATCGGGGTTATTCGCTGGGGAAACGCCATCTCATCTCAAAAAACTTGGTTCCAAAGAAATTAACCGGGAAACAACGCAAACGAATACGCACTCTGCCGTATTCCTGAGCGGGTGCGGATTTTCGAGGCTGTGAAGATGTTTTTCTTCCAGCCGAATGGAGTGCCAGCACCGTGACCGAGACGCTGATCAAAGTCGATCTCAATGGATCGCCCCTCGATAACGATATGGTTCATAACCGCTGGCACCCGGATATTCCGATGGTGGCCAAGGTGAAGCCGGGGGATGATTTCATCCTGGAATGCTATGACTGGACCGGCGGTTTCATCAAGAACAATGACAGCGCGGACGATGTGCGCGATGTGGACCTTTCCACCGTGCATTACCTCTCCGGGCCCATCGAGGTGGAGGGCGCGGAGCCTGGCGACCTGCTGGTGGTGGATTTCCTGGATGTCGGCCCGATGCAGGAGAACCTCTGGGGCTTCAACGGCTTCTTCTCCAAACAGAATGGCGGCGGCTTCCTGACGGATTATTTCCCCCAGGCGCAGAAATCCATCTGGGACATCAAGGGCATGTTCACCTCCTCCCGGCATATTCCAGGGGTGAATTTCGCCGGGCTCATCCATCCCGGCCTGATTGGCTGCTTGCCGGACGCGAAAATGCTGGAGATGTGGAACAAGCGCGAGAAGGCGCTGATTGCCACCAACCCCACCCGCGTGCCCGGCCTTGCCAACCCGCCTTTCGCCCCCACCGCGCATATGGGCCGCCTCACCGGCGAGGCGCGTAATAAGGCCGCCGCCGAGGGGGCGCGCACCGTGCCGCCGCGTGAACATGGCGGCAATTGTGACATCAAGGACCTCTCCCGCGGTGCGCGAGTATATTTCCCGGTTTATGTGAAGGGGGCGGGCTTATCTGTCGGCGATCTGCATTTCAGCCAGGGCGACGGCGAGATTACGTTCTGTGGGGCCATCGAGATGCCGGGTTTCATCCATCTCGGCATTCACTCCATCATCAAGGACGGCATGGCGAAATACGGGATTAAGAACCCGATTTTCAAACCCAGCCCGATCAAACCGAATTACCAGGACTATCTGGTGTTCGAGGGAATCTCGGTGGATGACAGCGGCGAGCAGCATTATCTGGACATGTTCGTTTCCTATCAGCAGGCTTGCCTCAACGCGATTAATTACCTGAAGAAATTCGGCTATTCCGGCGCGCAGGCATACTCCATTCTGGGTAC
>JAGWOU010000121.1 GCA_028870815.1 Rhodospirillales bacterium
AGTTCTCCAGCCGCTCAGGCATTCATATCACCCGCATCTTCAACCGCGCCTGGGACCGGGCGAACGGTGTCTCCGTTCTCACCGCCAAGCAGTTCCTGGACGAGCCGTTTCT
Organism: Rhodospirillales bacterium; assembly: GCA_028870815.1. Lineage (GTDB taxonomy): Bacteria > Pseudomonadota > Alphaproteobacteria > Acetobacterales > Acetobacteraceae > Acidocella. The sequence continues at coordinate 113 of JAGWOU010000121.1, forward strand.
GCTGACAATGTGCGACCATCTGGTGGACCCGGAAATCCTGCGGGCGATGATCCAGGCGGAGCAGGAGCCCGGCACGGTCACGCTGGGGGTGGATTTCAACATCGACAATCCGTTGAACGACCCCGAGGACGTGACCCGCGTGAAATGCGAAGGCGATCGCCTGAAGCATATCGGCAAGATCATCCGGGACTATAATTGCTTCGACACCGGGGTGTTCCGTTGCACACCGGCGATGTTCGACGCGCTGGAGGAATCCCAGACACGCGGCGATGACAGTATTTCCGGCGCCATGAACGTACTGGCCGAATGGGGCAAGGCGCGGGTGTTCGATATCGGCCCCCGGCTCTGGGTGGATGTGGACGACCCCATCGCCTTCGGCAAGGCCGAAGCCCTTTTGGATGCCGGCAGGCTTTAAATGAGCGACGCCACGCTTGGCGAGTCGGATCCGGTCCGGCGGACCTATGAGATCGAGGATCCGACCAACCTCTATTTCATTCACCCCATCTCGGCTCGGCTAGTGCCGGTTTTCGCCAAATACGGCATCACCCCCAACACCGTCTCGCTCGCCGGCATGGGGTGCGGCATTCTCGCTGGGGTTTCCTACCATTTCTATGCCGTCACCTGGTGCGCGGTGCTCGGCTTCGCGCTCATGCTCGCCTGGCATGTGCTGGACGGAGCGGACGGCCAGCTCGCCCGCCTGACCAAAACCTATTCCGAACTCGGCAAGGTGCTGGACGGCATTTGCGACTATGTCACCTTCACTGCCGTCTATGTCGGGCTGGCTCTGGCGATGAGCCATTATATGGGCGGCTGGGCCTGGGCGCTGGTCGCCTGCTCGGGCATCGCCCATGCCGTGCAATCCGCCGCTTATGAGATGCAGCGGCAGGATTATAATTTCTGGGGTTGGGGCCGCGCCTCCGCGGCGCTGCCCAAACTGGACGCGAAGCCCAAGGGAATGGCCGGGCATCTGCACCATCTTTATGCCCGCATGCAGCTTTGGGCGGCGGGCGGCGCGGTGGAATTCCATGCCGGGTTTGGCGCGCTGCTGGCGGCGAATCCAAAACGCGAGGCTGGCTTGCGCGCCGCCTATCGGGAGTCCTTCGCCCCGATCATCCGCCGCTGGGGTGTGCTCTGCGCGAATTACCGCACGCTGGGGCTGTTCATCGCGGCGCTCATCAAGCTGCCCGCGCTGTATTTCGTATTCGAAATTCTGGGCTTTAGCGCGGTCCTTATCGTTCTATTGGAAGCGCAGAAGGTGCATTACCGCGCATTTTTGGCGCAGGTCCGGGCCTAAAGCCGGATGCTGCTCTAGCGCATGGCCGCGCCACCGGCATGGCCGCGTTCCAGCAGCCAGCCGCCAACAGCCAGCAGCAGCAACGAGGGTGCCAGGGCCGAGAACGCCGGATTCACCGCCAGCAGCAGGCCAAGATAGCCGGTGATCTGCTGCACCAGCACGAACACCATGCCGAGCAGCGCGCCGATGACAATTTGCTGCCCGGCCCCGCCTGATCTCTGCGGGCCGAACACGAAGGGCGCGGCGATAAGCGCCATGCCGATCAGAGAAAGCGGAATCGCCACCATGCTCCAGAAGCTCTGTTCGTAAACCAAAGCCTCCTGGTGCTGGCGTTTAAGCTGCCGCACATAGCTGTATAGGGCCAGGGGCGGCATGGTTTGCGGCGGTATCGCCAGTAATTGCAGCTGTTTGGTGGAGAGGAAGGGCTTCCAGTTCAGCGCGGCGGGTTTGTCCATCAAGGTCTGGCCGCTGGTAACGGTGTCTCGGGTCACGCCGGTCAGGGCCCAGCTGCCATCAGGCTGTGGCGTGGCGTTGTCCGCCTCTATCAGGCTGTGCAGGGCGCCGTCTGCGTCGAAGGTGAAAATCGTGACACCATGCAACACCGTGCCCGTGAAGCTTTGCACGTTCAGGAACACGCCGTTTTTCTGGGCCCAGAATCCGCCATTTGAAAGCCCGGGCAGGGTAGCGCCCAAGGCGGCGGCGCGCTCGCGCTGGGCTGCCTGCTGCGCGGGCGGGATGACGAACTGCGCGATGAGAAACAAGGCGATGATCACCGGCAGGCAGAGTTTTACCACCGCGCCGATGATTCTGGCCTGGGAGACGCCGAAGCTGCGGAAGGCGGTCAGCTCTGAATGTCTGGCAAGGGTGCCCAGCCCGAGCAGTGCCGCCAGCAGCATGGAAACCGGGGCAAGCTGCAGCACACGGTCCGGGGCGGTGAGAAGCGTGTAGCTCAGCGCGTCGCTCAGCCGGTATTGGCCCTGGCCGACAAGGCTTAGCTGCTCGACAAAGCCGAGCAGGCTGAACAAGGCAGTCAATCCGGCGGTGATCAGCAGAAAAACCCGGAAGACGGCCCAGCCTATATAGCGGTCAAGCAGCATCGTGGCTGCCGGCCGGCTGCCAGTTGAGCGGTGGGGCAGAGATGGGCAAAGGATGTTGGGCGGCGGGGGCGGCGGTGCGCAAAGCGCGCCGGATGGCGGGCGCATACCAAATCAGGCCCATGGCGATAACCAGTATCGCGGGCGCCAGCCAAAGCCCCGGCAACGACCCCAGCATGCCATGCTGCACCCAGGTGCGGGCGGAGGTGCAAAGCAGGTAATAACCGGAATAGGCCAGGATGGCCGGGCCGAACTGGGCATAGCGGCTTTGCCGCGGGCGGCCGCGGCTTAAAATTGCCCCCAGCAGCGCCAGCAATATGGTGGAAAGCCCGGTGGAGAAGCGCCATTGGCGTTCCGCGATGTCAGCCGGGTCCTTTGCCGCCAGAAGATGCACCGTGCTCGCCGCCACCGGGCTATAGCCGCCGGTGGCGGCCACTTTGCCATCCGGGTCCAGGTTCAGCCCTGCCGCCGAGAGCGACTGATCCTGCGCCGGGTGGCCGTGGTCGAACTGGTACACATGCGCGCCCGAAAGATGCACGCTGCGCTGGCCGTCCGGTCCGGGAACAGCAGGGCTGGCGTAGTTCGCGGTAATCACCTGAAGTTGCGCGCCATCGCGCTTGGCGATGAACACGTTCTGGGCTCCGGTATGCGGCCCGGCGCGGCTGCCGAGAAAAACCACCTGCGCGCCGTCCTGGCTGGCATAAAAGGTTCCCGCCTCCATCGCATTCACGTTCAGCATGGCGGCGGCGTGGCGGGTAATGCGGTGCGAGGCGGTGTAGGCCCAGGGCCGGGCGAAGACGGAAAGGCAGGTGACGCACACCGCCAGCGCCAGCGCCAGCGCCAGCGCCGGGCGCAGCAATTGGCGCGGCCCCATGCCCAGCGCCAGCATGGCGTTTATCTCGCCATCCGCCTGCAACCGGCCGAATGCCGCCACCACCGCGATAAACAGCGAGATGGGGATCAACACTTCAAGCGAGATGAGCAGTTTCAGCCCGGCAAGGGCGGCAATGGCGCCCACCGGCAGCAGGCCGTTCACGGCATCGGAAAGGATGTTCGCCAGGCTGTAACCCGCGAACAGCAAAACCAGTATGCCCAGCACCGCGGCGAAAGGCCGCGTCATCTCACGGATCAGATAATGATCTGTCTTCAAGGCGCCAAACCCAATTTTCTCCGGCGTATCCAGCCTGGCCTGCCCCTGCCGGAGCGGATCCGCCAGTGCAAAGGCGCCATTTATCCAGAAGGCTCGTGACAATGCGGTGCCCGCTCTTTAATAGAGCGGGCGGGTAATTTATATAGTTTTTATTGCACGGTTGTCATCTCCCTCTTTACGGGACTGGCGTGCAAGCAATGTCCGAGGGAGCCATACGCAACCAAATGACCGACCAGACCAATGAAGTCCGCGATATTATTTTCGGCACGCTGCAAGCCGCGTTGCCCCAGGCGCGTCCGCTATCGGGGGATACCCGCATCATCGAGGATCTGGGGCTCGATTCCGTCGCGGTGATGGATTTCGTCATGGAGATAGAGGACAAGCTGGATATTTCCGTGCCGTTGGACAAAATCGCCGAGGTGGAAACGCTGGGTGATCTCGTCGCCACCGTGCAACGGCTGAAGCAAGCCGCTTAGCCAGATGCCGGTTCTCGACAAATACGCGGCGCTGGCGGCGCAGTACCGCCAGTTGGAGGAAGCCGGCGCGAACCCGTTCAACGTGAAGTTCGACGAGGTGCTTTCCCCCACCGAGGCCATGATCGGCGGCCGCAAAACCCTGCTGCTCGGCACCAACAACTATCTCGGCCTCACTTACGACCCCGCCGTGGTGGAGGCCGCCAATGCCGCCACGTCCGCATCGGGCAGCGGCACCACCGGTTCGCGCATCGCCAATGGTAGTTACGGCGGCCATGCCAGGCTGGAAGCGGCCCTGGCGGATTTTTATGGCCGCCGGCTCGGCATGGTGTTCTCCACCGGCTATCAGGCCAATCTCGGCATCATCTCCGCCCTTGCCGGCAAGGGCGACCATCTGCTGCTGGACGCCGACTCCCATGCCAGCATTTATGACGGTTCGCGCCTCGGCTACGCGCAGGTCACGCGCTTCCGCCATAACAGCCCGGATGACCTCGCCACCCGCCTGCGCCGCCTGAAGGACGAGCCGGGCGAGAAAATCGTCATTGTCGAGGGCATCTACTCCATGCTGGGCGATACCGCCCCGCTGAAGGAATTCGCCGCCGTGAAGCGCGAATACGGTGCCTGCCTGGTGGTGGACGAAGCCCATTCCCTTGGCGTGCTGGGCGAAACCGGGCGCGGCCTGGCCGAACAGGCGGGCGTTGAGGCCGATTGCGATTTCATCGTCGGCACCTTCTCCAAATCCTTGGCTGGCGTTGGCGGCTTTGCCGTCACGGACATGGAAGGGGCTGAGATCCTTCGCGTTGTCTCCCGGCCTTATATGTTTACGGCCTCCCTGCCGCCGGCCAACATCGCCGCCACGGAAGCCGCGTTGCAGCAGTTGCGTGCCCGACCAGATTTGCGCCGCCGCCTTAACGAAAACGCCTTGCGGCTTTATCGCGGGTTGGAGCGGCTTGGCTTTGAACTGGGCCCCGAGCCCAGCCCGGTCGTTTCCGCCATTATGCCCACGCCGGAGGCCGCGTTTGGCTTATGGGCGGCGCTGCTGAAAGCCGGGCTTTACACCAATGTCAGCCTGCCGCCCGCCACCCCGCGGGGCTTGGCGCTGCTGCGCTCTAGTGTTTCCGCCGCTCACAGCCCGGCGCAGATCGACCACGCCATCGCCCTTTTCGCCGAGACCGGAAAGGGGCTTGGTTTGGCCAACGCCGCGCCCGCTCTGGCCGCCGCGAAATAACGCCCGTACAAGGGGGCGGATGCGCCAACTCGGACTCTTCCGCCACAACCTGTTCAGGCTTTCAGAGCCGTTCATCACCCAGCAGGCGCAGCGCCTCCAGCGCTATCACCCGCTTTACCTTGGGCGGCTACGTTACGGTGCGCCACCTGCGGGGGCCGAAGCGCTGGTGCTGGAAGACCTCGCCCCGCAAATGCGCCTGCTGCCCGCCGCATGGCACATGCTCTCAGCCAGCCCGCACCCCTATCTGTACATGCTGGAAGGGCGGCGGCTCGACCTCATCCATGCGCATTTCGGGGTAGAGGGCATCTACGCCCTGCCTCTGGCGGCCCGGCTTGGCGTGCCGCTCGTCACCACCTTCCATGGGTTCGACGCGACGCTTGCCCCCCTCGGCCTGCTCGCCAATCCGGCCTGGGCGCGTTACGCGCTGGGGCGTGGGCGGCTGGCGCGCCAGGGCAGCCTGTTCCTCGCCGCCTCCAACTTCCTGCGCCAGCAACTCCTGGCGCTGGACTTCCCGCCGGAGCGCGTGCTCACCCATTATATCGGCGTGGACACCCACGCCATTGCCCCGCGCAGCCCGGCGCTGGAGGAACCCATCATCCTGCATGTGGCGCGGCTGGAGGAAGTGAAGGGCACGGAATATCTCATCCGCGCCTTCGCGCTCATCGCCGCGCAGCACAAGCTTTCCCGGCTGGTTATCATCGGTGAGGGCAAGCTGCGCAAAAGCCTGGAACGCCTGGCGCGCGAAACCGGCTTTGCCGGCCGTATCGACATTCTTGGCGCCCGCCCGCATGCGGAGGTGCTGGCCTGGATGCGCCGCGCCGCCATGCTGGTTCTGCCCAGCATGAAAACCGA
>JAGWOU010000122.1 GCA_028870815.1 Rhodospirillales bacterium
AAGAAATACGTCACATGCGGATATTTCTCCGTCTCCGCCATGCGCAGCTGCTTAAGCCCTTTTTGTGCCACCACCTCGCCCAGCAGGTCGTTCATATGCTGGTGCGGAAACACGGCCTGCATGAAGGGCGCCAGCGCCTCCGAATAGGCGGTCATGCCAACCACGCCCGCCAGCTTCGGCTGGCGCGCCTTGAAGCCGTCGAAATCCGGGTCCAGCAGTGCGGTGAAGATTTCCCGCACTCGGTCGGCCCGGAAATTCGCGCAAATCACGCCGTCGCCATCCTTTATGCCGGCATAATCGCCGATCACCGCGGGTTTGATGAACTCGTCGGTCACATCCTCATCGTAGCTGGCCTGGATGGCGGCTTCGGCGGTGGAGAATGGCTTGCCCTTGGCGTCCGCCAGCAGATCATAGGCTTGTTGCACGCGCTCCCAGCGGTTGTCGCGGTCCATGGCGTAATAGCGCCCCACCAGCGTGCCGAGCTTCGCGATGCCGCTGAGATCGGCCAGATATTTCTTCATGTAGCCGAGCCCGGCCTGGGGCGGGGTGTCGCGCCCATCCATCCAGCCATGGGCGATCACCGGCACGCCGGCCTCATGCAGAATTTTCGCCAGCGCCACGGCGCTGTCCTGGTGGGAATGCACGCCGCCGGATGAAACCAGCCCCAGCAGATGCGCGGTGCCGCCGGATTTCTTCAGCGCGGCGATGAAGTCCTGAATGGTCTTATTCTTCGCCAGCGAGCCGTCTTCGATGGCGGCTTCGATTCGCGGCAGATCCTGCGTCACCACCCGCCCGGCGCCGATATTCAGATGCCCGACCTCGGAATTGCCCATCTGCCTTGCAGGCAGCCCCACAGCCTCGCCAGAGGTGTTAAGAAACCCGCGCGGGCAGGATGACCAGAGCTTGTCGAAATTCGGTTTGCCGGCCAGCGCCACGGCGTTATCCTGTTTCGCTTCGTTCCAGCCAAAGCCGTCTAGGATGACCAGCATCACGGGTTTCAGGGGCATCGCAGTCCTTCAAGCAGCGCGTCTGCCAGCTATGTAGGCGCAGAGGAACGCTTTGGCCATGGCACGCAGCTTATGGCCGCCCTGCCCGGTGGTAGGGGTGCCCGGCCAGAATGGATTGCGCCCGGTAGATTTGCTCGGCCAGCATGGGCCGCACCAGCATATGCGGCCAGGTGAGCAAGCCGAGCGATAATTTGGCTCCGGCGCGGGCCAGTACCGGGGCGTCCAACCCCTCCGCCCCGCCAATCACGAAAGCGAGTTTCCTGCTCCGCTCCAGCCATCCGGCCAGCAGCTTCGCCAGCCCCGGCGAATCCGGTGCGGCGCCATCCATGTCCAGCGCGATGAGAAATTCATCCGGTTTCAGCGCGGCGAGAATCGCCTCGCCCTCCCGGCGCTTTATCTCAGCCGGGCTGCCCTGGCCGTCCGCGAATTCCACGAGGGTTAGGGCAGGGCGGATCCGCTTGGCGTAGCGGGTGAATAATTCCATCTCCGGCGCGCTGCCGGGCGCCTTACCGATGGCGAGCAGGCGCAAGATTACGCCTCCGTTTCGTCCAGCTCGGCGCTCCACATTTTCTCAAGCCCGTAGAGCGTGCGCGCTTCCGGCTTGAACAGATGCACGATGATATCGCCGGCATCGATCAGCACCCAGTCGGTGCCGGTGGCGCCTTCGGTAAGCGGCTTGCGGAAACCCGCCTCGTGCAGCTTTTCGTAGAGATGCGTCGCCATGGCGGCGATCTGCCGGTCCGCCAGGCCGGTGGCGATGACCATGCGGTCCGCGAAGCTGGCGCGACCGGCCAGGTCGAGCGTGACGATATCCTCGGCCTTGTCGTCCTCCAGCGTGGCGACGATGACCGCCTGCAACCGGTCCAGAAATTCCGGCTGCGGCTTGGGCTCGGCGGATTTGCGCTTGGGGCCGGCTATGGCGGCCTTTTTGCGCGGCGTGCCGGGCATGGCGGCAACGGCTTCGGCGGCCGGCTTCGCGGCGCGCTTGCGAGGGGTGGCGGGCTTGGCGCCCCGGCTGGCCGGGGTGCGGGTGGGCGTGCGCGTTATGGCCTTGTTCCTTCTAAAATCCTGCGGCGCAATTCGGTGGCGGACGCCGCATTCTCCCGCACTGGCAGAAGAATCCAGGCAGGCGCCTTCATGCTGGGCAGACATAACCCAGCCCGCGCCGGAAGGCGAATTTTTTGGTGGCGTTTGGCCGCTTGGCCCGCCAAGGCCCGGCGTGTGGCGCCTGGGCGCGGTACCACCAGCATGGGCATGGCGCGCATAACCTCCAGCCAGCGCCCCCAGCGCGGAAGCTGGATGAGATTATCCGCCCCCATCAGCCAGATAAACCGCACGCGAGGAAAGCGGCGCTTGAGTTCGCGCATGGTGTCGCGCGTGTAGCGCGTGCCAAGGCGGGACTCGATATCGGTGGCGATGATCCTCCGGCCATCCGCGATCCGGCGGGCGCTGGCCAGGCGTTCGGCGGGGGTGCCCATGCCGGAGGCGGGCTTCAGAGGGTTGCCGGGCGAGACCATCAGCCAGAGCTGGTCCAGGCCAAGATGCCTCATGGCCTCCCTGGCGATATGCAGATGCCCCTCATGCGCCGGGTTGAACGACCCGCCGAGCAGCCCGACCTTAAGCCGGTGGCGATGGCCGAAGCGAGGAAGTGCGCGCGGGGATGGTGGGGCGAAGGGGTCCAAGGTTCCATTGGCGCTTTGCGCCAATGGAATGGCCCCGGAGGGGGCCGCGCGCAAGGATAAAAGCTTCAGGGGCGCACCTGGCCGGTGCCGCGCACCACGTAGCGGAAGGTGGTGAGCTGTTCCGGCCCGATCGGCCCGCGCGCATGGATATGCCCGGTGGCGATGCCGATTTCCGCGCCAAACCCGAACTCCCCGCCATCGCAGAACTGGGTGGAGGCGTTCCACAGCGTTACCGCTGCCGGGCAGGCGGCAAGATAGGCTTCCGCCACCTGCTCATCCTGGGTGATGATCGCCTCGGTATGCTCGCTGCCATGCGTCACCACATGCGCCAGCGCTGCTTCCGGGCCATCCACCACCCCGATGTTCAGCACCGCGTCCTGCCATTCCGTGTCGAAATCCTTCGCCTCGGCGGCGGGAAGTTCCGGGCAGATGCCCCGCGCCCGCTCATCCGCCTTGAAGGCGCAGCCCAGCGCGGCGAGGTCTTTTACCAGCACCGGCAGCAGGGCAGGGGCGATGGAGGCGTCGATCAGCAGCGTCTCGGTGGCGCCGCACACGCCGGGGCGGCGCATTTTGGCATTGGCCAGCACGCTGCGCGCCATCTCCAGGTCGGCGGCATGGTGGATATAGGTGTGGTTGAGCCCCTCGGCATGGGAAAGCACGGGTACGCGCGCCTCGCGCTGCACACGCTCCACCAGCCCCTTGCCGCCGCGGGGGATGATGAGGTCGATATGCCCCACCGCGCCCAGCATGGCGGCGACGAATTGCCGGTCGGTTGTTGCGGGCACCTGCACCGCGTCCTCGGGTAGCCCCGTCGCCTTCAGCCCGGCGGCCATGGCCTTCTGGATCGCCTGAGCGGAGTGGAAACTCTCCGAGCCGCCGCGCAGAATGATGGCGTTGCCGGATTTGATGGCGATGGCCGCGGCATCCGCCCCCACATTCGGGCGGCTTTCATATATCATCCCCAGTACACCGATGGGCTGGGCCACGCGGGAAATGCGCAAGCCGTTCGGGCGCGTCCACTCCGCCAGCGTGCGGGCCAGAGGGTCGGGCAGGTCCGCCACTTCCTCCAGCCCTTTTGCCATGGCCTCGACCCGCGCCGCGTTCAGCAGCAACCGGTCGCCAAAGGCAGAACTACCCTTAAAGTTCGCCATATCTTGTGCGTTCGCGGCCAGAATTTCCGGCGCGGCCAGGTGCAGGGCGGCGGCGGCCTCGCGCAAGGCGGCATCGCGCGCCATGGCTGGCTGCTTCGCCAAGGCGGCGGCGGCGGCGCGGGCCTTCTTGCCCATCGCCTCCATGGTTACGGAAAAGCTGTCAATTTCGGCGTCCATGCGCCGCATGCTTGCCTAGTCCTGGCGGGAAGATCAACAGCGGGTTACAGTGCCGCCAGCATGCCTGACCTCTTCGATTCGCTGATGCCCGGGATCACGTTGCCGCCTGGCCCGGTGCTGCGCACGTCGCGCCTCACCCTGCGCCCCTTGCATGGAGACGACGTGGCCGCATTCCATCGGCTGATCAACGACTGGGACATTTGCCGCCGCGTGCCTGACGCGCCGTTTCCCTACCCGGAATCGCAGGCGCAGGAATGGATACAGGCCGCCGCGAGAGACCGCGAGGCGGGCCGTGCCGAGCAATTCGCGATCGAGGAGACGCCCACCGGCACGCTGGTGGGCTGCATTGGGCTGAAGCTTTCCAAGGACCGCAAATCCGCCGAACTGGGCTATTGGATCGGCAGGCCGCATTGGCGCCAGGGCTTCGCGCTGGAGGCCGCGCGCCGCATTGCCGATTGGGCTTTTGCCAGCCTGCCCATCGCGCAGCTTCATGCGGTGGTGGCGTCGGACAATGATGGTTCGCTGGCGGTGCTGCGGCATTTGGGCTTCGAGCAAACCGGCAAGGGGCATCGCGTGTTCTCCTGCCGCCCGGGCGAGAAGCTGCCGGTGAAACATTTCACCCTGGCCCGCGAAGCATCGTATGCCGCCGAGCCCGTGGCGGCGCAGAAATCCGCCACGCTGCTGGTGGTGGCGGCGGCCCTTATCGATGCCAAAGGCCGGGTGCTGCTGGCCCGCCGGCCCGAGGGCAAGAAGATGGCGGGCTTGTGGGAGTTTCCCGGTGGCAAGCTGGAGCCGGGCGAAACCCCCGAGGCCGCCCTGGCGCGGGAGTTGCGCGAGGAATTGGGACTGGAGACGGACCCGAAGGATTTCGCGCCCTTCGTGTTCGCCTCGCACGCCTACGAAACCTTCCATCTGCTGATGCCGGTGTTTCTCTGCCGCCGCTGGAAGGGCGAACCGCGCGGCCGCGAAGGGCAGAAGCTGGCCTGGGTGGCGCCGGAGGATCTGGCGGAATACCCCATGCCCGCCGCCGACCGCCCGCTGATTCCGATGCTGAGGGATTTTCTATGATGCCAGCCGAGCCAAGCGAAAGCCTACAGCCTAGCGAGGTTGGCATCGCGCACGGGGATGGCGGGGCGGCCGGGCGCAAATTGAAAGACAACCCCAGCGCCGCGATTCTCATTATCGGCAACGAAATTCTCTCCGGCCGCACGCAGGATGTGAATGTGCAGTTCATCGCCCAGCGCTTGGGCGAACTCGGCATCAAGTTGCAGGAAGTGCGGGTGGTGCCGGATGTGCCAAACCGAATCATAAGCGCGGTTAATGAATTGCGCGCTTCCTATAACATGCTTTTTACAACCGGCGGCATTGGCCCGACGCATGACGACATCACCAGCGAATGTGTTGCCGCCGCGTTCGGCGTGCCTTGGGAACTGCATGAGGACACCGACCGCGAGATGAGCGCGAAAATGGGCGAGCGTTACAACGCGGCCCGCCAGCGCATGGCGACGATGCCGCGCGGCGCCATCCCCATCCGCAACGAGGCATCCATCGCGCCCGGCTTCACCATTGGCAATGTGCATGTGATGGCCGGCGTGCCGCGCATTATGCAGGCGATGATGTTGGCGCTGGAGCCCAGCCTGCCGCACGGCGAACGGATTGAGATGCGGGCGGTGCACGGGATGGGTGTGATGGAAGGTGCCATCGCCGAAGGGCTTTCCGCCATACAGGCGCGGTTTCCGGCACTCGACCTTGGCAGCTACCCGTTCCGGCGAGAGGGCATCTGGGGGGTGGCGTTAGTGGCCAAGGGAACAGATTTGCCTGCCATCGAGGAAGCCACTAGACAGGCGACGGATCTGATCGCCGCGCAAGGGGTAGAACCGGTGCAGGGCGAACCTTCTGTTTCTTGACGGATTGTTGGGCGGGTTTCGAGCCTATAAAGTCATCGGGAGGTGGTGAAGCAACTCCTGAGATCGGTTAATTATCGAGGCCAGCCTGTAACGGGTTCGCAACCATCCGCGTTGTTCGTGTTATCGTAGTCATTTCTCGAAGCCGTTTATTCGCACGGCAGAGGCTTTCGATGCTCGAAACTTTCATAGGATAGAGTCAAAATATTATTATAATAAAATTGAATCCTTTTATCGCTTAGTCTTCTTAGGTCACCATTTCGGCGCCGTGCCGT
>JAGWOU010000123.1 GCA_028870815.1 Rhodospirillales bacterium
TTCATTGTTTTTCTGTTCATTGGGTAAAATTCTGGGGCAGTTGGTGTGGCAAAGTCGTAAGTCGAATTTTGATGGCGGTACAAATTACCAAATACTACAACAAGTTCCCGAGAGCGATAGCGTGCTTCTATTCTGACTATTTTGAGATAAGGCCACCCGCGGCTGAGCATGACGTAGTGAGCGTCAGATTTAGGGATTGGCGGATGCGCTGCTTACGGCGAACTTGGGTCGGCAGCCGCCCCCGGGCACCGGATGGCTTGCTTCGCTACGCTTGCAATGGCGGAAGAGCTGAGGCCTGCGCCTCAGCTCCGGTACGACCCATTAATGTCGATGTAGCCGTGGGTGAGATCGCAGGTCCAAACGGTGGCGTGGCCATCGCCTAGGCCGATATCGACGGTGATGTCGATCTCACGGCCCTTCATGTGCTTTACCACGGGGGTTTCATCGTAGCCGGGCACGATGCCGCCGGCTTGCGCCATCCAGACGCCGCCCACGGCCACGCCAAGCTTGTCGCGGTCCGCCGGTTCGCCCGCCTTGCCCACGGCCATCACGATGCGGCCCCAATTGGCGTCCTCGCCCGCGATGGCGGTTTTCACCAGCGGGGAATTGGCGATGGCCATGCCGATGCGCTTGGCGGAGGCGTGGCTCACCGCGCCCTCGACCTTGATGGTGACGAGTTTTTGCGCCCCTTCACCGTCGCGCACCACCATCATCGCGAGGTCGTGCAGAACCTCGTTCAGGGCGCGGCGGAAATCCGCGAGCGCGCCGGGATCCTCGGTGGGTTTGTTGCCCGCCTGGCCGGTGGCGAAGAGCAGCACCGTGTCCGATGTCGAGGTATCTGAATCGATGGTGACGCAATTGAATGTGTGCTCCACCCCTTTGCTTAGCATCGCCTGCAAGGCGGCGGCGGGAATGGCGGCATCGGTGAAGATGAAGCTCAGCATCGTCGCCATGTCCGGTGCGATCATGCCCGAACCCTTGGCGATGCCGTTGATCCGCACCTCCACCCCGCCCAGCCTGGCGGTGCGGGTGGCGCCCTTGGGGAAGGTGTCGGTGGTCATGATGGCAGAGGCGGCCTCGGCGAAGCGGTCCGCCGTGAGGTCGGTCTTCAGCGCGGCCATCACCGCGACGATTTTTTCAGCCGGCAGCGGCTCGCCGATCACGCCGGTGGAGGCCAGGAACACTTGGCCTGCCTCTGTGCCTAAAGTGGCGGCGGCGGATTTGGCGGTGGCCTCCACCGCACGCACGCCGGCCACGCCGTTGAACACGTTGGCGTTGCCCGCATTTACCACCAAAGCGCGGGCAGTGCCGCCGGGCAGTACCTCCCGGCACCAGGTGACCGGCGCGCCGGGGCATTGGTTGCGGGTGAACACACCCGCCACCGTTGTTCCTTCAGCCAGCTCGACCAGCAACACGTCTGTTCGCCCTTTATAGCGAATCCCCGCCGCGGCGGTGGCCATGCGCACGCCCGCGATGGGCGGCAGTTCTGGCAGGGGAAGCGCCAAGGGCGAGACGGGAAGCTGGCCGGCCATGGGGCTTACTTGCTGCTGGCGGACGGGGCGGCGGGGGCCGCACCCGGCGCGGTTTGCGGCACCGGCTTGCCATCCGGCCCGAAGACCACGATCTTCACCTGGCTGCGCACCTTATCCAGCGTGGCCTGCACCGCCTGATCGGACAGCTTCTGGCGAATTTGGTCCTGCACGTCGGCCAGAGCCGGCGTGGGCGCGGTGCGGTGGCCTTCATTCAGGATTACGTGCCAGCCAAACTGGGTGTGCACCGGGGTTTTGGTGTACTCGCCCTTCTTCAGCGCGAAGGCGGCATCGGCGAATTCCGGCACCATCTCGTCCTTGGAGAACCAGCCCAGCTCACCGCCATTCTTGGCGCCGGGGTCGATGCTGTCCTTCACCGCCAGCTTGGCGAAGTCAGCGCCCTTGTTGAGCTGCTTGATGATGTCCTCGGCCTGCGCCTTGGTGGAGACGAGAATCTGCCGCGCATCAACCTGCTCCGGCCCCGGCTTGCCGGCATAATCGCGGTTATATTCGGCTTGCACGGCGGTGTCCGTCACCTGCGCGGCAACAGCCTTCTGCACATAGGAGTTCTCAAGCTGCACATTCGCCGCGGCTTTCATGCGGGCTGCAACTTCGGGGTCGCTCGCCAAATTCTCTTTCTGGGCGGCGATCAACAGGGCCTTGCGGTCAACCTCTTGATTCACCAGCAAAGGCAGCAATTGGTCCGGCGGAAGCTGCTGCGCCTGGGGCGGCAGGTTTTGCGCATCGGCCTGGATGTCGCTGAGATGGATCTGCATGCCGTTGACGGTGGCGACAACGGGATTGGAATTCGCAGGCGCGGCCGGGGCGGCGCCCGAAGCCGGGGCAGGCTGCGCAAATGCCACCGGGGCGGCCAAAGCGATAGCAACAGCCAGAGCGGAAAGCGTAGACAACTGACGCATCTGTGAAACCTTATTCTGAGGATGCGGCTCCTATGAGCCAAAGCCTTGCGCCCGGCAAGACTTGGCGGCCCTGCGCCACCCGGATTGATTTGACCATGCCCCCCCTGGCGACTATGTCAGCGGCATCGTTTTTACTGTAAGTGCGGATTTCGCCCCAGCCATGTTGTCCAGCCTCGCCCGCGCCGTTTTCGGCTCCAGCAACGACCGTGCCCTGAAAAGCTTCAAGCGCCGGGTGGCGGCTATTAACGCGCTAGAGCCCCAGATGGCGGCGCTGGACGATGCCGCCCTGGCCGCCAAGACCCAGGAATTCAAGGCCAGGCTGGAGCAGGGCGAAGGCCTGGACGATTTGCTGGAGGAAGCGTTCGCCGTGGTGCGCGAAGCCTCCAAGCGCGTGCTGGGTATGCGGCATTTCGACGTGCAGCTGATCGGCGGCATGGTGCTGCATGAAGGGCGCATCGCCGAAATGAAGACCGGCGAAGGCAAGACGCTGGTGGCCACGCTGGCCGTGTACCTGAACGCCATCAACGGCAAGGGCGTGCATGTGATCACCGTGAACGACTACCTGGCCAGCCGCGACGCGCAGCAGATGGGCCAGCTTTACGGCTTTCTGGGGCTTACCACCGGCGTCATCATTCCCAATGTGGAGGAGCCCGACCGCCGCACCGCCTATGCCGCGGATATCACCTACGGCACCAACAACGAATTCGGCTTCGATTACCTCCGCGACAACATGAAGTACCGGCTGGAGGACATGGTCCAGCGGCCCTTCAGTTTCGCCATCGTGGACGAGGTGGATTCCATCCTCATCGACGAAGCCCGCACCCCGCTGATCATCTCCGGCCCTTCCGACGAGCCGACCAGCCTGTATGCCCAGGTGGACGCGGTGGTGGAGGCGTTCCTGGCCAGGGGGCAGCTGGGCAAGGACGGCAATCATGAATTCTACGAGAAGGACGAAAAAGCCCGCACGGTGAACATGACCGAGCTGGGCGCCGAAACCGTGGAAGAGATGATGCAAGCGGCCGGGCTGCTGACAGGCGGGCTGTATGACCGCACCAACGTGCCGCTGGTGCACCATGTGCAGCAATCGCTGCGGGCGCGCACCTTGTTCGCGCGCGATGTGGATTACATTGTCCGCGAGGGCAAGATCGTCATCATCGACGAGTTCACCGGCCGCATGCTGGAAGGCCGCCGCTATTCCGAAGGCTTGCACCAGGCGCTGGAGGCCAAGGAGCGCGTGGAGGTGTTGCAGGAGAACCAGACGCTCGCCTCCATCACCTTCCAGAATTATTTCCGCCTCTACCCCAAGCTGGCCGGCATGACCGGCACGGCGATGACCGAGGCGGACGAGTTCGAGCAGATCTATAAGCTCACTGTCGTCGAGATTCCCACCAACGTGCCGGTGGCGCGCGACGACCAGGACGACGAAGTGTACCGCACCGCCGCCGAGAAATACGAGGCGGTGGCGAAGCTGATCGGGGAATGCCGGGAGCGGGGCCAGCCGGTGCTCGTGGGCACCACCTCGATCGAGAAAAGCGAGATCATCTCAGGCCTGCTGAACCAGAAGGGCATCAAGCACAGCGTGCTGAACGCGCGCTTTCATGAGCAGGAAGCGAAGATTGTGGCCCAGGCCGGCGCGCCGGGGGCCATCACCATCGCAACCAACATGGCCGGCCGCGGCACGGATATTAAACTCGGCGGCAATTACGAAATGCGCCTGACGCTGGAGCCAGGCATCGACCCGGCGGCTTTGCGCGCCGAAATCGACGCCAACCATGACCTGGTGAAGGCGGCGGGCGGACTGTTCGTGATCGGCACCGAGCGGCATGAAAGCCGGCGTATCGACAACCAGCTGCGCGGCCGCTCCGGCCGCCAGGGCGACCCCGGCGCCTCGCGCTTCTTCCTCTCGCTGGAAGACGATCTGATGCGCATCTTCGGCTCCGACCGGATGGGCGGGATGCTGCAGAAGCTCGGCCTGAGGGATGGCGAGGCGATCATCCATCCCTGGATCAACAAGGCGTTGGAAAAGGCGCAGAAGAAGGTCGAAATCCGCAATTTCGACATGCGCAAGAACGTGCTGAAGTATGATGACGTGATGAACGACCAGCGCAAGGAAGTTTATGCCCAGCGCCGCGAGTTCATGGGCACGGACAGCGTTTCCGAGGTGGTGACGGAAATGCGGAACGACGTGATTGCCGCGATGGTGGAAAACCGGGTGCCGGAGAAAGCTTTCGCCGAGCAATGGCAGTCCGCCGAGCTGGGCGCCGATGTGTTGCGGGTGCTGGCGCTGGACCTGCCGGTTGTGGACTGGGCGGCGGAAGAAGGCATCGATGAGGTGCATTTACGCGAGCGGCTTGAGAAGGCGGCGGCCGAGGCGGCCAACGCCAAGGCCGCGCAGTTCGGCGGCCAGTTGATGGCCTATATCGAGAAATCCGTGCTGCTGCAGACGCTGGACCACGTCTGGAAGGAGCATTTGCTGGCGTTGGATTATCTGCGCCAGGGCATTGGCCTGCGCGGCTATGGCCAGCGCGACCCGCTGAACGAATACAAGCGCGAGGCCTTCGCCATGTTCGCGGCGATGCTGGATGATTTGAAGGAACGCGTGACGCTGGCGATGGCGCATGTGAAGGTGCAGCAGCCCCCCGCTGAGCCAGCACCCACACCGATGGTGGAATCTCACCCGGCACCGGGCGGGATGAATGACGAGCTGGCCTTGGCCGAGCCGATGGTGCGCAATTACGCCGCGGCGCTGCCCGCTTTCGGTGAGGCCGAAGTGGACCCGGCGCGGCCCGAGACCTGGGCCGCAACGCCGCGCAACGCGGCCTGCCCCTGCGGCTCCGGCAAGAAATACAAACACTGCCACGGGAAAGTGTAAAACCGCTTTAAATCAACAACTTAAACAGGTTGAATGACCCTGTTTTAGACTATACACGAGCTAGACACCGCAGCTTTTTATGCGTTTTTGATGCGGTTCTAGACAGAAGTTAGACAAATTTGGGTGACATCATACGGATGGAGGGCGGCAAACTTGTGCTGCGCCTCCGTGGTGGCCGGTTTCAGGCGCGCGTCAGCCTTGGCTCAGGCAAATATATCTGGCGCAGTCTGAAGACAGATCGTCTGGAGATCGCTAAACCAGCAGCCCTGAAGCTTCTACACGAGATTGAATTCAAACAAGATCGTGGCCTTCCAATATTCGACCGCACATTTGGCGACGTCATCGACGAATATGTCGCGTTACGCCAACAACAGCATGATCGTAACGGCGACCGACCGAAAGAGCTGAATTACACCTCCACAGCCATGCTCAGGCAGATCAAGCGGGTATCGAAGTTCTGGCGTGCCTATGCGGGTGATAAGCCCGTGACAAGCATCGACGATACTATGCTCAAGGATTATGTCGACTGGCGGCGTGACTACTACGCCTACGTAAAAATCCTGCCTAAAAACGCCAAACGACATCCCACCGACAAAACCTTGCTCTGGGAATCAACGCTTGGACGGACATTGTTAAAATTTGCAACAGAGCGTGGATACCGGGCGAATATGCCCATGCCGCTCTATCGCTTTAAACTCAGAACTCATCGTGTCCGCCCAGCTTTCTCAAGCGCTGAAATAAACCTTATACTTAATCGCATCGAGCAGTGGATCGA
>JAGWOU010000124.1 GCA_028870815.1 Rhodospirillales bacterium
CGCGCGCGCGGTCTTGATACGGGCCATTTTCTCGGCATGGAGCGTGGCCTCTTCAGGGGGGATGGACATGCGGCGTCTCCTTGACTCTGCCCCGCACATGCGGCCTTGTGCGGCAGACCGTGCTGGTGCCTGGCTTATGTCAGGCCAAAAGGGAATGCGATAGGGGCTTGCCCTGAATCGCAGCCGCCCCCGCGACCGTGACCGGAGAGGTTGCCCAATGCCACTGGCGATGAGCCGGGAAGGTGGGCGCCGCAGGGTTTTTAAACCCCTATCCGCAAGCCGGGAGACCTGCCAGCAACGAGCTTTTGGACGAGCGGACGGGGTGTGCCGCTGCGGGTTCTTGGCACGCTTCACGCGTGCTCCCCGTTTCGCGCGCCCGGTTCTGAATGAGGATTGGAATGGGCGCGACACTACATGTCTGCATTACTTGCCGGGCCGGGTTGCCACTGGTGGAGGGTGAGCCCTGCGCCGGGGCCAAGGTGCATGAGGCGATCTCTGCCTTGCCCGTGCCGGAGGGCGTGATTGTGAAGCCGGTGGAATGCCTTTCCGCCTGCAAGAACGGAGCTTCCGTCGCGCTTTCAGGCCAGGGGCGCTGGTCTTACATTTACGGGCCGGTGAACGAAGCGGATGCACAGGTGATTCTGGAAGGTGCCGCCGCGTATGCGGCCACGCCGGATGGCATTGTGCCCTGGCGGGAGCGGCCGGTTCTGTTCCGCAAAAACGTGATTGCTCGCTTGCCAGCTTTGGAGACTCCATGACCGATCTTGCGAAAATTCCCGTCACCATCGTCACCGGCTTTCTGGGCGCGGGGAAGACGACTCTGATAAAGCATTTGCTGGCTAACCCTGGCGGCAAGCGCCTGGCGGTGCTGGTGAATGAGTTCGGCACGCTGGGGGTGGATGGCGAGATTTTGCGCGGCTGCGCGGATGAAAACTGCCCGGAAGAGGCGATTCTGGAACTGGCGAATGGCTGCATCTGCTGCACGGTGGCGGATGAGTTCATCCCCACCATGGAAAAGCTGCTGAGCCTGGAGAAGAAACCGGATCATATCCTCATCGAGACCTCCGGCCTGGCGTTGCCGAAGCCGTTATTGAAGGCGTTCGACTGGCCAGCCATCCGGTCCCGCGTAACCGTGGATGGGGTGGTGGCGATGGCGGATGCGGAAATTGTTTCCGCCGGCCAGTTCGCGCCGGAACAGGGCCGCAATGGCAATGAGCATGACACGCCGCTCTCGGAAGTGTTCGGGGACCAGATGGCCTGTGCGGATTTAATCTTGCTTTCAAAGGCCGACCTGGCCGGAGAGGAGAAGCTGGCCGTGGCGCGGGAGGTTGTGACCAAGGCGCTGCCGCGCCCGGTGCCGATGCTGCCGGTTACGGATGGGGTGATCGAGGCACGTATTCTGCTGGGCCTGGAAGCAGCGGCGGAGGATGACGTGGAGGCCCGGCCCTCCCACCATGATGGGCAGGAAGCGCATGAGCATGATGATTTCGCCACCATCGTGGTGGATTTGCCGGAGCAGGAAAGTGCCGCGCCGCTGCTGGCCGCGCTGGAAAGCTTGGGGCGCGAGCAAAAGATTTTGCGGGTGAAGGGGCATGTGGCGATTGCCGGCAAGCCGATGCGGCTGCTGGTGCAGGCGGTAGGCGCGCGGGTACGCAGCCAGTTCGACAAACCTTGGGGCGCCGCGCCACGGGCCACGCGCCTCGTGGTGATTGCCGAACGGCATGACCTGAACGCCAAAAAAATCCGGGCGGCGCTGGGCGGGTAAAATGCATATCGTCTTCCGCGAAAGCCATGGGCTGGAGGAAGCGGAGACCCCGCATGATCTTTGCCAGGACCCGGCAGAGATTGTGGTGCTGTCTTTCTCGGATAGCGATTTAGGAGCGTTTGCCGCGGCATGGCAGGGCGCGAAGGCGCGTGGTTTGAAACTTCCCAGCCTGCGGCTGGCGAATCTGGCGCTGTTGCGGCACCCGGTTTCGGTGGATGTGTATGCCGAAAAAACGCTGAGCGGTGCAAAAGCCGTGCTGGTCCGGCTGATCGGCGGGGAAGGCTACTGGGCCTATGGGCTGGGTTGCTTGCGGGAGCTGGCCGAGCGCAACGGGCTGAAGCTGGCGGTGCTGCCCGGGGATGGGCGGCCGGATGCGGTGCTGGAGGATTATTCCACCCTGCCCGCCCCCCTGCTGGGTGAGCTGGCGCGGCTTTGCGATGCAGGCGGGCCGGAGGCGGCTTTGGCCGTGCTGGCGCATCTGGCGCGGGAGATTGGGCATGAGGTGAGTGCCGCCGCCTCCACCAAGCTGCCGGATTTTGGAATTTATGAGCCTGAAGCCGGCATCGCGGCGGAACGCGAGATAGAAGGCCCGCCGCGCGTGCCGGTGGTGTTTTACCGCTCTTATCTCACCGCTGCGGATATGGAGCCGGTGGATGCGCTGATCGAGGCGCTGGCGGATGAGGGGTTCGACGCGTACGGGCTGTTCGTACCGTCTTTGAAAATGCCGGAAGTGGCGGCTTTCCTGGCAGCGCATTTCAAGCAGCAGCACCCCGTGGCGATCGTCAACGCCACGGCTTTTTCCGCAGCCGGGGATAATGGGGCGACGCCGTTGGACGGGCCGAATGTTCCGGTGTTTCAGGTCGCACTTTCCACCGCAAGGCGGGACGATTGGATGGCTTCTGAACGCGGGCTCTCTCCCGCCGATCTGGCGATGCATGTGGCGCTACCGGAGATTGACGGGCGGATTTTCCTGGGCGTTATCAGTTTTAAATCCTCAGGCACCCGGGACGAGGATTTGCAATTTTCCCGGAATGTTCACCGCGCGGAGCCAGAACGCATCAAGGCCGTGGCGGGGAAAGTTTCGGCTTGGTATTCTTTGGGGTTGGGGCCACCACCTACCACAGTTCTGGCGATGGTGCTTTCCACCTATCCAGGACGGCCAGAGCAAATGGCCCATGCGGTAGGGCTGGATGCTCTAGAAAGCGCCAATGAAATTTTGCGGTGCCTCCAGGAACGCGGATATCACACCTGGCCGGTGCAAGATCTGGCCGGATGGTTACAGAAGCAATATGTCACATGGTCGCTGGAAGATTATGAACGCGCCTTGCAGACACTACCTCTGGCACTGCAATATAAGCTGAACCGGGCTTGGGGACGGCGTAAAGGCGGCTTTCGTTTCTATGTTGTTCAGCTCGGCAGCGTCTTCATCGCCTTGCAGCCGGAACGCGGCGTGCGGCAAGAGCGTGAGGCCCAGTATCATGATCTCTCCGCCGTGCCGCGCCATGAATATGTGGCATTTTACCTGTGGTTGCGGGCGCAGCGGATGGAAGCACTCATCCATCTCGGCGCACATGGCACGCTGGAATGGCTGCCGGGGAAGAGCGTGGCGCTGTCAGGAGAATGCTGGCCGGAGGCGCTGATTGGCGATCTGCCCGTCATCTACCCGTTCATCGTGAACGACCCCGGCGAGGCGGCGCAGGCAACACGGCGGATTGGCGCGGTGACGATCGGGCATTTGCCGCCGCCCCTCGCATCTTCCGCGATGCCGGAGCATCTGCAAAGGCTGGAGGCGCTGCTGGATGAATACGCCACCGCCGAGGGGCTGGACCCGAAACGGCGGGAGCGGCTGATTGGTGACATCCGCGCGGAAGCCAGGGCGCGGGGCGTGGAGCAGGATTTGGAGCTGGCGGCGGATGCCTCTCTGGCGGAAGCCATCACGCGGATCGACCGGTTTGTGTGCGATTTGAAAGAGAGCCGGTTCGGGGATGGGCTGCATGTGTTCGGCACCGGGGTTTGCGGCGCTGAGGAACGCGCCGGGCTGCTGGCGGCTTTGGATGGCAGGCGGGTAGCACCAGGCCCCTCCGGCTCGCCCGCGCGGGCGCGGGCGGATGTGCTGCCCACCGGGCGGAATATGTTCACGGTGGACCCGCGCGCCATCCCCACCCGTACCGCGCATGCGCAAGGCGTGAAGCTGGCGGAAGAATTGCTGCGCCGGCATTTGCAGGAGAACGGGGACTGGCCGAAGAGTTTGCTGATCGACCTTTGGGGTTCGGCGACCATGCGCAATGCGGGCGAGGAATTTGCCATGGCGCTGCACCTGGCCGGGCTGGCGCCGCGCTGGGAAGAAAACAGCGCCCGCGTCTCGGGGTTCGAGATTTTGCCGCCCGCCTTGCTGGGACGCCCGCGCATCGATGTGACGCTGCGGATTTCCGGGCTGTTCCGGGATGTGTTCTCGCATCTCGCACAATTGTTCGCGGCGGGGGCCGAGGCGCTGGCGGCGCGGGAGGAAATGGCGGGGGAAAACCCATATGTTGCGCGGGGGCCGCGCGTGTTTGGGCCGCGCCCCGGGCAATACGGGATGGCGATGGGGGATGCGCCGGTGATCTTTACCAAGGAAGCGCGTGCCGAGGCGGCGCAAGCCTGGCTGGCGGGGGCGGAATGGTCCATCGGCACGGATGGCGTTTCACGCGAAACAGCCGAGGCGCTGCGGGAGAGGCTGCGGGGCACGGATGGGTTCGTGCATGTGCAGGACTTGCCGGAGACGGATTTGCTGCTGGCGGCGGATTATGCGGCGCATGAGGGCGGTGTTGTCACGGCGCTGGAATCGCTAGGGGTAAGTACGCCGCCGCTTTACCATCTGGACGCGACGAGGCCGGACACGCCGCGTGCCCGGTTGCTGAACGAGGAAATCGCCAAGGTGGTGCGGGCCAGGGCGGCAAATCCAGCCTGGGTGGGCGGCATGATGCGCCATGGCTTCAGGGGCGGTGCGGAGCTGGCGGCCACGCTGGACCATATGGCGGCCTTCGCCAATTTGGCGCGGGCCGTGCCGGGGCATTTATTCGATTTATATTTCGAGGCGACCTTGGGGCGGGACGAGGTGGCGGCGTTTCTGGCGGCGGAAAACCCGGCGGCGCTGGCGCGGATGCGCGATGTATTCGCCCGGTTGCGCGCTGCGGGGCTGTGGGAGACACGTAACAACGCCATCGTCGCGACTTTGGAGGCGCCATGATTGTGAAAGGCTGGTGCCCGGGTGCGTGGCGGCCAATGATGGCGGAGGACGGGTTGATCCTGCGCATCCGCCCACCGGAGGGGCGCCTTTCCGCGATGCAGGCCCAGGGGCTGGCGGCACTGGCGCGGGAGGAGGGCCAAGCCCGGATCAGCCTGACATCGCGGGCCAATCTGCAAATGCGGGGGGTCAGGCCGGAGCGCCACGAGCCTTTGCTGCAAGGGCTGGCCGAGCTGGGCTTGCTTGATGACGATGAAGCAATGGAAACCGCCCGCAACATCATCGTCACGCCTTTCTGGCAAGCGGATGATGGCACATTGAGGCTGGCCCACGCCCTGGCGCAGGCGCTGCCTGAATTTCCCGCTTTGCCGGGCAAGTTTGGCTTCGCCATCGATTGCGGGGCGCGGCCGGTGCTGGGGGATGTGTCCGCGGATATCCGGTTGGAGCGTAATGCGGCGGGGCGGCTGCTGGTGCGGGCGGATGGGTCTGAAACTGGAGACGAGGTGACGGAGGCAACCGCCATCCCCCGTATGAAAGCCATGGCGGAATGGTTTCTGGCGCAAGGCGGAAAACGGATGCGCCAGATCTTTCCCGATGCACACAGGCAAACCGGCTTTGCTCCTGTGCCCGGGCCGAGCGAAGCCGGAATGCTGGTGGCATTCGCCTTCGGTGAAATACCTCTGGAAACACTGGCGCGGCTGGGCGAGATGCGCCTCACCCCATGGCGCATGGTGCTGCTGCCCGGCGTGGAAACATTGCCGGAGATGCCAGGAACGATTCTGACCCCGAATGACCCGATGCTGCGTGTATTCGCCTGCACCGGCGCGCCCAACTGCGCCCAGGGCTTCGCGCCCGTGCGGGATCTGGCAGCAGGGCTGGCGGCGCATCTGCCCGCCGGGACCAGCCTGCATGTGTCCGGCTGCGGGAAAGGCTGCGCGCACCAAACCCCCGCC
The DNA here is from genome assembly GCA_028870815.1 of Rhodospirillales bacterium. Classification (GTDB taxonomy): domain Bacteria; phylum Pseudomonadota; class Alphaproteobacteria; order Acetobacterales; family Acetobacteraceae; genus Acidocella. The sequence continues at coordinate 5,945 of JAGWOU010000124.1, forward strand.
AATTTCACGCTGGTGGCCGGGACGGAAGGCTTCACTTTGAACGGCACCCGCGCTGGGCTTGACCCGGCGTGGCTGCTCAGCCACCCCGGCGAGGTATTTGGAACCGAGTGATGCCCCACAGCTTC
>JAGWOU010000125.1 GCA_028870815.1 Rhodospirillales bacterium
ACCCCGGCGCGGGCCAGGCCGAGCTGGCAACCGATAATGGGCTGCACCCCGGCATTGGCGCAGTATTGCGAGAATTCCAGCGCGCCGAACATGTTGGAGGTGTCGGTGATGGCCACCGCCGGCATGTTGTCCGCCGCTGCCAGCCCGGCCAGTTTGTCAGGCTTGATCGCGCCTTCCGAGAGCGAATAGGCGGAATGGACGCGCAGATGCACGAAATCGGCGTGTGGCATGCGGGACTCCTCAGGCGCAGGGCAGTTTGGGCTGAGGCTCAGACCAATTCAAGCGGTGGATCGTATTCCACCCCGGTGAAATAGAGGCCCTCGGCCGGGGCAGTCTGCCCGGCGGCGGGGCGGGATTTGGCGGCCAGAATTTCCGTGATGCGCGTCTCTGGCCAGTGGCCTTCGCCGACCATTTTCAAGGAACCAACCATGTTGCGTACTTGATGATGCAGAAAGCTCCGCGCGCGCGTTTCCATGATCACTTTCTCCCCTTCGCGGCGGATTGCGCAGAAATCCAGCGTGCGCATGGGGGTTTTGGCCTGGCAGGCGGAGGCCCGGAAAGAGGAGAAGTCGTGATGGCCGAGCAGAAGCTGCGCGGCGCGGTGCATGGCGTGTTCGTCCAGGTTCACCTTCACGTGCCAGACGCGGTTCACCTCCAGCGTCGGCGGTTGGGGGCGGTTGAGAATCACATAGCGATAGGAGCGGGATTTGGCGGAGAAGCGGGCGCTCCAGCCCTCTGGCGCCAAGCCGCAGCGCAGCACGGCGATGGGGTGGGGCTTCAAGTGAAAATTCATCGCCTCGCGGATGCGGTAGGGCGTGAAATCCGGCAGTTCAATCTGCACGATCATCGCCAGCGCGTGCACCCCGGCATCGGTACGCCCGGCGGAAACGGCCTCGGTAATCTCCGCCCCGCCGCGGATGCGCGAGGCGGCTTCCTCGATCACCTGCTGGATGGCGAGGCCGTGCTTCTGGCGCTGCCAGCCCATGAAGGGCGTCCCGTCATACTCGATTTCAAGCGCCCATAAACTCAATAGAAGCGCGCCCCTTCGGGGAGTTTATAGCCCCGCAGGAAATCCTCGGCACTCATCGCGGCCTTGCCGGCGCGTTGTAGGCGGGTGACGCGCAAGGCGCCTTCGCCGCAGGCGATGGTGAGGCCGCCTTGCAGCAGCGTGCCGGGAATGGCATCGCCCGGCACCACCTCGGCGGCGAGGATCTTGATAACCACATCGCCTAACAGGCCCAGCGCGCCGGGCCAGGGGTAGTAGGCGCGAATGCGCCGTTCCAGCACGGCGGCAGGCAGACGGAAATCCAGCCGCGCATCCTCGCGGGAGAGTTTGGGGGCGTAGTTGGAGAGCGCGTCGTTCTGTGCGACCGGCGCGCTGGGATGGGCCAACTCCTGCGCGATCAGTTTCGCGCCCAGTTCAGCCAAGCGGTCGTGCAGATCGGCGGAAGTGTCTTCCTGCCCAATCGGCAGGGCCTCCCGGCGCAGCATGGGGCCGGTATCCAGCCCGGCTTCCATCTGCATGATGGTAATGCCGGTTTCCACATCGCCCGCCGCGATGGCGGCCTGGATAGGTGCGGCACCCCGCCAGCGCGGCAGCAGTGAGCCGTGAATGTTGAGGCAGCCGCGTTTTGGGGCGTCCAGAAATGCCTGCGGTAAAATCAGCCCGTAAGCGGCCACCACGGCGGCATCCAGGTTCAAGGACCGGAAATAGTCCAGTTCTTCCGGGTTTTTGCGCAGTTTGGGCGGCGTGCGCACGGGCAGGCCAAACTCCAACGCCGCGGCATGCACGGGGCAAGGCTGCTCTTTCTGGCCGCGCCCAGCGGGCTTGGGAGGTTGGCTATACACCGCCGCCACCTCATGCCCCGCCGCCACCAGCGCCTTCAGTGCCGGAACGGCGAAATCCGGCGAGCCCATGAAGGCGAGTTTCAGCCGCGTCTGCATTAGCGCGCCTTCTGCTCCTTCACGGCCTTGGCCAGCTTACGGAGCAGCATGTTGCGCTTCAGGGCGGAGAGATAATCCACGAACAGAACGCCGTTCAGATGGTCGATTTCGTGCTGCAAGCAGGCGGCGAGCAGCCCATCCGCCTCGATCTCCTGCTTAACGCCCTGCACATCCTGGTAGCGCACCTTCACCCGGGCCGGGCGTGTCACCTCGGCATATTGGTCGGGGATGGAAAGGCAGCCTTCCTCCTGCGTGGCCAGTTCGTCGGATTTGGCGATGATCTCGGGGTTGATCAGCGCGATCGGGGCTGGCGTTTCCTTGGGCGCCACATCCACCACGATCACCCGCAGCAGGCTGCCGATCTGGTTGGCGGCGAGGCCGATTCCCGGCGCCTTGTACATCGTGGCGAACATGGAGGGTACGAGCGCGCGCACCTCATCGGCATCGGCGGGGGTAATCAGACGCGCCTGCTTGCGCAGCACGGCGTCCGGATAGATGAGGATTGGCAGCAACTTGGCGCTGGTTTGTGTCTCGGACATGCCAAGCATGTAATCTCCCCGGACCGAAGCTGCAACGCGCCCCTCTTGCATCGCTGTAAAACCATGCCAACATGAAGACCCGGACGCCTCACTGGAGGGTCCTTAACCTGCTTCGCTCATATGGGGGAGCTATTTGCATGACGACCCGCGTTTTCACCTCGCCGCTTTTTCTCGGTTTCGACCATCTGGAGCAGATGATCGAACGCGCCGCGAAAAATTCCTCGGACGGCTACCCGCCCTATAACATCGAACAGCTCAGCCCGGTTTCGCTGAGAATCACCCTCGCCGTGGCGGGGTTCACCATGGATGACCTGCAAATCACCCTGGAAGATAACCAATTGGTGATAAGAGGCCGGCAGAATGACGATGCCCAAGGGCGGGTGTTTCTGCACAGGGGCATCGCGGCACGGCAGTTCCAGCGGGCTTTCGTGATCGCGGAAGGGATCGAGGTAAAGGGTGCCTGGCTTGATAACGGCTTGCTGCATGTGGATTTGATCCGCCCGGTGCCGCAGCCGGTGGTGAAGACCATTCCCATTTCCCGCGGCCAGACCAAAGTGCCGGCCCCCACCAAGACAGTGGACGGGGACTAAATATCAATTACGGGAACTGACTGGCAAAATCGCAGTTTCTCCCTAATTCAGACATAATGGGACTTCAGGCTGGGGATTTCCCGCTAGAAGGGCCTGAAAGGACAGACGATGAACATCAAAAACCATGACGGCACTGCCAATTTCAGCCCTGGCACCATGCTGGATATTCATCACATCTCCGCCGCGCAGCTGGCATTGCTGGGGCTGGAGGAGATTGCCTTCGTGAAGCCGGTGATGACCGAGACCGGCCCGGCCTTCGCCATCCATGCGGCGGATGGAACGCCCATAGCCATCGCCGCCGACCAGCAGCTTGCCGCAGCCGCGATCATCCAGAATGATATGACGCCGACGCTGGTGCATTAAGCCCCGCCGGGGTAGCTTCTCCTCAAACCGAGGGAGACGCCGCGTGGAGCTGGTTTTCTATACCAATCCTATGTCACGGGCGCGTATGGCCCGTTGGGCGCTGGAGGAGACAGGCCAACCGTACCGTACGGAAATTATTGGCTACGGGCCGGAGATGAAGTCTCCGGCCTATACCGCGATAAACCCCATGGGGAAGGTGCCGGCGCTGAGGCATGGCGATGTTGTGGTGACCGAGACCGCCGCCATCATCACCTATCTCGCCGATGCGTTTCCCGAAGTGCAGCTCGCACCGCCGCCGGGTGATCCTGCGCGGGGGGCATATTACCGCTGGCTGTTCTTCACCGCCGGGCCATACGAAGCTGCCACAACCATGAAGGCGTTAGGGTTCAGTGTGCCGCCGGAGCGGGCGCGCATGTGCGGCTTTGGGGCCAGCCAATCCGAAGTGCTGGATGTTCTGGAGGCAGCGATAACCCCAGGCCCTTATCTGCTGGGCGGGGCGTTCTCCGCCGCCGATATTTATGTGGGCGGGCAGCTTGGCTTCGGGCTGATGTTCAAATCCATCGAGCCGAGGCCGGCGTTCCAGTCCTATGTGGCGCGGCTGCAAGCCCGCCCGGCTTTTATCCGCGCCAATGTGCTGGATGGCGCGCTGCCGGGTTAACCGGGCGCCGCCGCCACAAAAAAATCCGCCATCCGCCTTGGCGGGCGCGCCGTTGTCCTCTAACCGCAAGGCAGGATTTTGGAGGCGGGCATGGCGTTGGAGGAGGTGTTTCCTGACTATGCGGCGCACGCTGCGGCTGGGTTCGCCGGACTTTGCTGCCCCAGGCGCACGGTGATGATCGCCTTTACCCCGCGCGCCGGCAGCACGCATCTTTGCGCGGCGCTGCACCAGGCGGGGCAACTTGCCGAGCCCAATGAAATTTTCAATCCGCGAGGCCCGGCACGGCAGGAAAGCCAGCGCCGCAAGGTGTCGTTGTTTAGTGATTATATCGCGAGTTTCGCCGCAGGGCCGGATGAAACCTTCATTTTCAAAACCTGCTGGCAGGATGTGGCGCCGCTGGCACCGGCACTCACCCGCCTATTCCCGGATTTGCATGTTGTTTACCTGACCCGCCGGAACGATGCCGCGCAGGCCGTTTCCGCGTTCAAGGCAGAGGTAAACGGGCAATGGCACCGCCGCCAGGGGGACGCGCCCGCGCGGCCCCTCACGGAAGCGGATTTTTCGATGCAACGCATCCTGACCATCCACGGGCTTCATATAATGGACCGGCGCGGCTGGGCGGGTTGGTTCGCGGCCCAGGGCATTTCGCCGCTGCGGCTCGTCTATGAGGATTTCGAGGAGGATGTGAACATCGCCTTGCGGGTTCTGGTGCCGGCGCTGGGGCTGAAGCTGCACCAGGAAGTGCCGCCCGGCACGGGGTATGAGAAGCTGGCGGATCGGCTGAGCCTGGACTGGACGCAAAAGCTGCTGGGCCGGCTGTTGAACCTGAGCTGAGTGGCCTAGCCTCGCTGGCGGGCGGATGGTAATGGCCCGGCCATGTCCATCGTGCTCGCATTGCCCAAGGGGCGTATTTTGAACGAAGCCGGCCCCGTGCTGGCCCGCGCCGGCTTGGTTCCGGAGGCGGAATATACAGACGAAAACTCCCGCAAGCTGCGGTTTGGCACCAGCCATCCGGATGTGGACGTGATCCGCGTACGCTCCTTCGATGTGGCGACCTTCGTGGCCTTCGGTGCGGCGGAGATCGGCATTTGCGGCGGCGACGTGCTGATGGAATTTGACTATCCCGAGGTTTACGCGCCGCTGGATATGGGCATCGGCAAATGCCGCATTTCGGTGGCCGAGCCGAAGGATGACGCCGGCCAGACGGATCTTTGCCGGGTTTCGGCCATTCGCGTGGCCAGCAAATACCCCAACACCGCCAAGCGGCATTTCGCGCGGCGGGGCATCCAGGCGGAAATCGTGGAGCTTTCTGGCTCCATGGAACTGGCGCCGGGGCTGGGCTTGTCACGGCTGATCGTGGATCTGGTGCAGACCGGCAGCACGTTGAAGGCGAACGGGCTGGTGGAGACGGATGTGATCGCGCAGGTCTCCTCCAAACTCATCGTGAATCGTGTTGCTCTGAAGACGAGACCGGATGAAATTGGCGCCTGGATCGAGGCATTCAGGAAGGCGCTGGAAGCATGAGAACGCTGGCGACGGCGCAACCGGATTTTGAGGCGGCTTTTGAAAAGCTGCTCTCCCGCGCCACGGTGGCGCCGGAGCTTTCTGGGGCGGTGGGCGAGATTATCGGGCGCGTGCGTTCGCAAGGCGATGCGGCGTTGTTGGAATATACCGCGCGTTTCGACCGGTTGGAGCTGAATGCTGCCGAGCTGCGCGTGACCGCCGATGAACTGGCCGAGGCCGAGGCGCAAACCCCCCCGGCGCTGCGCGAGGCATTGGCCGTGGCGGCGCGGCGGATCGAGACGTTTCACAAGGCGCAATTGCCCCAAGACATCGCTTATACCGATGACGAGGGCATTACCTGCGGCATGCGCTGGGGTGCCCTGGATGCGGTGGGGCTTTATGTGCCCGGCGGTAAAGCCGCGTATCCGTCCTCGGTGCTGATGAACGCCGTTCCCGCCAAGGTGGCCGG
>JAGWOU010000126.1 GCA_028870815.1 Rhodospirillales bacterium
GAGTGCCGCAAGACCTACCGCCCGGCCCCTGCAGGCCCGCGGGTGGCGTCTTGGGCGTTCCGGGCCGCCTGTAACCTCGCGAAATCCTCGCCGGCATGGTGGGACGAGCGGGTCAGAGGACTGGCCGAAACCATCAGGAACCCCTTCGCGCGGGCGATCGCCTCGTAGCCAGCAAACTCCTCGGGCGTGACGAAGCGATCGACGGCGGCGTGCCGGCGCGTGGGCTGGAGGTACTGGCCGATGGTCAAAAAGTCGACGCCGGCGGAGCGCATGTCGTCCATGACCTGCATCACCTCCTCCTTGGCCTCGCCAAGACCCACCATGAGTCCAGATTTGGTGAACATCGAAGGATCGCGTTCCTTGACCCGGTCGAGCAGGCGAAGGGAGCGGTAGTAACGGGCGCCGGGGCGGATGGAGAGGTAGAGCCGCGGTACGGTTTCCAGATTGTGGTTGAACACGTCCGGTCGAGAATCAATGACCTGGTCGGCGGCATTGCCTTTGCGCATGAAGTCCGGCGTCAGGATCTCCACGGTGGTCTCGGGCGTTTCGGCGCGGATGGCGCGCACCACGGCGGCAAAGTGAGCCGCGCCACCGTCCTCCAGGTCGTCACGGTCGACCGATGTAATCACCACATGCTTGAGACCCATCTGACGCACCGCACCGGCGACCCGTTGGGGTTCCGTCGGGTCCAGCGCCTGCGGCAGACCGGTAGCGACATTGCAGAAGGCGCAGGCGCGGGTGCAGATCTCGCCCATGATCATCATGGTCGCGTGGCGCTGGGACCAGCATTCCCCGATATTCGGGCAAGCGGCTTCCTCGCACACGGTGGTGAGATTTTTCTCCCGCATCAGCGCCCGTGTCTCGTGATACACGGGGTGGGTCGGCGCTTTCACGCGGATCCAGGACGGCTTGCGGGCAATCGGGTTGTCCGGGCGGTGCTGTTTTTCCGGGTGACGAACCCGGTGGTCGATCTCAATGCGTGTGGCCATTTTCGTGCCTGCGTGAATGGCGCCCCCGTGAGGGAGCGCCTGATGATTTAGAAGTGGATGACCCGCCCGAAGGCGTCAAGCACGGATTCGTGCATGGCTTCCGAGATGGTGGGGTGCGGGAACACCGTCTCCATCAGTTCGGCCTCGGTGGTTTCCAACTGGCGGGCGACCACATAGCCCTGGATCATCTCGGTAACTTCCGCGCCGATCATATGCGCGCCCAGCAACGCGCCGGTCTTGGCGTCGAACACGGTTTTCACCAGCCCTTCCGGCTCTCCCAGGGCAATCGCCTTGCCATTGCCGATGAAGGGGAAGCGCCCCACCTTCACCTCATGACCCAACTCCTTGGCCCTGGCTTCGGTCAGGCCCACGCTGGCCACTTGCGGGTGGGCATAGGTGCAGCCAGGGATATTGCCGGTCTCGAACGGGTGCGGATGCAGCCCCGCAATGTTCTCAACACACACAATCGCCTCATGGCTGGCTTTATGCGCCAGCCAGGGCGGCCCGGCCAAGTCGCCGATGGCATACACGCCCTTCTCGCCGGTGCGGCCATAGCCATCCACCACCACATGGGTACGATCCACCTGCACCTTGGTGCCTTCCAGTCCGATATTCTCGACATTGCCGACAATACCGACCGCCGAAATCACCTTCTCTACCTCGAACACTTGGGCTTTGCCGCCGGCCTCAACCGTGACCTTCACGGAACTCGGCCCCTTATCGGCCTTCTTTACCACGGCGGAGGTGAGGATCTTGATGCCCTGCTTCTCGAAGCTCTTGCGCGCCAGGGCGGAAATTTCGGCATCCTCGACCGGCAAGATCCGGTCCAGCATCTCCACCACCGTCACATCCACGCCCAGCGTGTTGTAGAAGCTGGCGAACTCGATACCGATCGCGCCCGAGCCCATGATCAGCAAGGATTTCGGCAAGGTCTCCGGCACCATCGCCTCGAAATAGGAGATGATCTGCTTGCCATCCACCTCCAGCCCCGGAATCTGGCGCGGCCGCGCCCCGGTCGCCAGGATGATATGCGGGGCTTCCAGCTGCGCCACGGGCTTGCCATCACGTGAGACCGAGAGGTTGCCATTGCCCATCAGTTTGCCAAAGCCATCATACACGGTGACTTTGTTCTTTTTCATCAGATGGCCAATGCCGGAAGAAAGCTGCTTGGAAACCGCGCGCGAGCGCGCCACCACCTTCGCCAGATCCACCTTCACATCGCCCACCGAGATGCCAAACGCATCAGCATGGTCGATCAGATGCTTCACCTCAGCCGAACGCAGCAGCGCCTTTGTGGGAATACAGCCCCAGTTGAGGCAGATGCCGCCCAGATGCTTGGCCTCCACCACCGCCACCTTCAATTTCAGCTGTGCCGCGCGGATGGCGGCGACATAACCGCCCGGTCCGCCGCCCACCACGATCACGTCGAATTTGTCAGCCATTTCCAGCCTCCGTTCTAAAGCAGCAGGCCAAGCGGCTCTTCAAGCAAGCCCTTGACGGTTTGCACGAACTCAGCCGCGCCCGCGCCATCCATCACCCGATGGTCGGCGGTTATGGTTATGCTCATCACCGTGGCAATCTTGATCTCGTCACCCTTCACCACGGCCTGCTTGGTGCCCGCGCCCACGGCCAGAATCGCCGCCTGTGGCGGGTTGATGATGGCGGTGAACTCAGCCGTGCCATACATGCCGAGATTAGAGATGGAGAAGGTGCCGCCCTGGAATTCCTCGGGTTTCAGCTTGCCCGCCTTCGCCCGCCCCGCAAGGTCCTTCATCGTGTTTGAAATGGCCGAAAGGCCAAGCCGGTCCGCGTCGCGGATAATGGGCGTAATAAGCCCTTCCGGCAGTGAAACCGCGACCGAGATATCCACGTCGTGGTACTGAATGATTGCGTCCTCCGTCCAGGAGGCATTCACGTTCGGGTGGCGGCGCAGCGCCAGGGCGCAGGCTTTAATCACCAGATCATTCACCGAGAGTTTGTACGCGCCCGGCCCATCCTTGGGCGATTTGCTATTCAGCTCGGCGCGCAAGGCCAGCAGCTTGTCGATCTCCGCATGCGCGGTGAGAAAGAAATGCGGCACCAGTTGCTGCTCGCCAAGCCGCCGGGAAATAACCTTGCGCATATTGGTGTTGGGCACCTTTGTATGCGGCGCGGTAATGGCGGGCGCGGGTGCAGCGGGTTTGGCCGCTGCTGGGGCTGGAGCCTGTGCCTGTGCTGGCTGAGCCGTCGGCGCTTCGGCCTTGGGCGCGGGAGCGCTGGCGGTTTTGCCTTCCACATCCGCGCGCACGATCCGCCCGTTGGGGCCTGAGCCCTTGATCGTGGCAAGATCAATGCCGTTCTGCTTGGCGATCCGCTTGGCCAACGGCGAGGCAAAGATGCGCTCGCCATGCGCGGCCGGGGCAGGGGCAGGGGCTGCGGCAACTGGCGCAGGCGCGGCGGGCGCAGCGGCGTCTTCCACCTTCGCGGCGGGGGCAGGTGCTGGGGCGGCTGCCGGGGCATCCACCTTACCGCCTTTCTCGGCGGTAATCACGCCGATCACGGCATTCACCGCCACGCCCTCGGTGCCTTCCGGCACCACGATCTTGGCGAGAAAACCCTCATCCACGGCTTCCACTTCCATGGTCGCCTTGTCGGTCTCGATCTCCGCGATCACATCGCCGGATTTAATCTCATCGCCTTCCCGCTTGACCCATTTGGCAAGTTTGCCCTCGGTCATGGTGGGCGAGAGAGCGGGCATCAAAATATTTGTGGCCATGTTCAAACGCCTCCCGGATCAGAAGAATTTTTTCACGGCGTCCACCACCCAGCCGGGCTGGGGCAGCGCCAGTTTTTCAAGATTGGCCGCATAGGGCATCGGCACATCCACGCCGGTCACGCGGGCGGGCGGGGCGTCCAGCCAGTCAAAGCAATGCTCGGTCACGGTGGCGATAATCTCCGAGCCTATGCCAGCAAACGGCCAGCCTTCCTCCAGGCTTACCACGCGGCCGGTCTTCTTCACCGAGGCCGCAATGGTCTCGATGTCAAGCGGCCGGATGGTACGCAGATTGATCACCTCGGCGGAAATGCCCTGCTCAGCCAGCGCATCCGCCGCTTTAAGCGCTACCTCCACCATGATCGAGAAGGCGATGATCGTTACATCGCTGCCTGAACGCTCAATTTTGGCCTTGCCGATGGGCAGGACGAAATCCTCGTCCTCCGGCACCTCGAAGCTGTGGCCGTAGAGGATCTCATGTTCCAGGAAGATCACCGGGTTCGGGTCGCGGATGGCGGCGCGCAGCAAGCCCTTCGCATCAGCGGCGGACCAGGGCGCGATCACCTTCAGCCCGGGGCAATGCGCGTACCAGGAGGCATAGCATTGCGAGTGCTGGGCCGCGACGCGTGCCGCTGCACCGTTCGGTCCACGGAAGACAATGGAAGCCCCCATCTGCCCGCCGGACATATACAGCGTCTTGGCGGCGGAATTAATGATCTGGTCGAGCGCCTGCATGGCGAAGTTGAAGGTCATGAACTCCAGGATCGGCTTTAGCCCGTTCATCGCAGCACCCACGGCCAGGCCGGTGAAGCCATGCTCGGTGATCGGCGTGTCGATCACGCGGCGGGGGCCGAACTCGTCCAGCATACCCTGCGAAATCTTGTAAGCTCCCTGGTACTGGGCAACTTCCTCGCCCATCAGGAACACGTCCTTGTCGGCGCGCATCTCGGCCACCATCGCGTCGCGTAAGGCTTCACGCACGGTCATGGTCCTGGTCTTGCCCCAGTCCTTCTCGGGTGCGGGTGCCGCGGCTGCAGGTGCGGCGGGGGGCTTGGCGGGGGCGGCCTCCTGCTTGGTTTCAGCAGCGGGAAGCGGGGCTGGCTTGGGCGCTTCGGAAACGCCGCTGCCGCCGCCCAAACGGGCGATCACCGCGTTCACCGCGACACCTTCCGTGCCTTCGTCAACCAGGATCTCGGAAATTGTGCCTTCGTCCACGGCTTCCACTTCCATGGTCGCCTTGTCGGTCTCGATCTCGGCCAGAACATCGCCGGATTTCACCTCATCGCCCACTTTCTTGAGCCATTTGGCGAGCTTGCCCTCGGTCATCGTGGGGGAGAGGGCGGGCATCAGAATATCGGTCATGGCGCTTATGCCTCCACCAGCACGTCGGTATAGAGTTCGGAGGCGTCAGGCTCCGGCGAGGCCTGCGCAAAATCGGCAGCCTCCTGCACGCGCGCCTTGATGCCGTCATCCAGCTTCTTCAGTTCGGCCTCGGAGACGCCCAGCTCCTCCAGCGCCTTGCGCGCGCTGTCCAGGCAGTCATGCTCGGCGCGCATTTTCTGCACTTCCTCACGGGTGCGGTATTTCGCCGGGTCGGACATTGAATGCCCGCGATAGCGGTAGGTTTTCATTTCCAGCAGAAACGGGCCCTTACCGGCGCGGCAATGCGCCACGGCCTGCTCGCCCGCCGCCTTCACGGCCAGCACGTCCATGCCGTCCACCGCCATGCTCGGCATGCCCCAAGGCGAGGCGTTGTGGGAAAGATCGGTGGAGGCGGTGGCGCGCTCAACCGAGGTGCCCATGGCGTAGCGGTTGTTTTCGATGATGAACACCACCGGCAGCTTCATCAACGCGGCCAGATTATAGCTTTCGTAAACCTGCCCTTGGTTGGAAGCGCCCTCGCCGAAATAGGTCAGGCTCACATTGTCGTTCTCGCGGTACCAGTTGGAGAAGCCAAGCCCAGTACCCAAAGACACCTGCGCGCCGACGATGCCATGCCCGCCAAAGAAACCTTTTTCCTTGCTGAACATGTGCATGGAGCCGCCCTTGCCCTTGGAGTAGCCGCCGATACGCCCGGTCAACTCCGCCATCACGCCTTTCGGGTCCATGCCGCAGGCCAGCATATGGCCATGGTCGCGGTAGGAGGTGATAACCTCGTCACCCTCCTTCAGGCAGTGCTGCATGCCGATCACGACGGCTTCCTGCCCAATATAGAGGTGGCAGAACCCGGCGATGAGGCCCATGCCGTAAAGCTGCCCGGCCTTTTCCTCGAACCGGCGGATCAGCAGCATGCGCTCATAGGCGTCCAGCAATTCCT
>JAGWOU010000127.1 GCA_028870815.1 Rhodospirillales bacterium
ATCTTCACCGGCAGGCGGTATTGCGCCAGCGTGCCCATCTCCTGAATATTCATCAGGATGCTGGCCTCGCCTGCAATGTCTACAACCAGCGCGTCCGGGTGCGCCACCTGCACGCCCATGGCGGCGGGCAGGCCATAGCCCATGGTGCCAAGGCCGCCGGAGGTCATCCAGCGGTTCGGCTTCTCAAACTTGAAGTATTGAGCAGCCCACATCTGGTGCTGGCCAACTTCCGTGGTGATGTAGGTATCGCGCCCGCGCGACGCCTTGTAGAGTTGCTCGACAGCGTATTGCGGCTTGATGATGCTGCTCTTGTCGCGGCTCTGGGCGTAACGCAGCGAGTCCTTCGCCCGCCACACGTCAATCTGCCCCCACCATTGCGCCAGCGCGTTGCGGTTGGGCGCGGTGGTGTCCTTTTTCCACGCCGCGATCAGCGCCTTCAGCGTGGCCAGTGCGTCACCGATAATGGCAACATCCACCGTCACGGTCTTATTGATGTTGGAAGGGTCGATATCCGCGTGGATTTTCTTGGAGTTGGGTGAGAACGCGTTCAACCGTCCGGTCACGCGGTCGTCGAACCGCGCGCCGATATTCAGCATCACGTCGCAGCCATGCATGGCGAGGTTCGCCTCGTAGGTGCCGTGCATGCCCAGCATGCCGACGAATAACGGGTCGGATGCCGGAAACGCCCCCAGACCCATCAGCGTGTTGGTGATGGGAAAGCCGGTGAGACGGGTGAACTCGGTGAGCAGGCGCGAGGCTTCCGGCCCGGCGTTGATCACGCCGCCGCCGGCATAGATGATGGGGCGCTCGGCGCGCTTCAGCATCGCCACCGCTTCCTCAATCCGGCGCGGGTCCGGCTCGGTGCGGGGGCGGTAGGAGCGATGCGGCGCGCTGCTCGGCTCGCGATAGGGCGCCGGGGTGATCAGAATATCCTTCGGCAGATCGACCAGCACCGGGCCGGGCCGGCCGGTGCGCGCCACCAAAAACGCCTCGTGCATCACGCGCACAAGGTCTTCGGATTTCTTGACCAGGTAATTATGCTTGGTCGCCGGGCGGGTGATGCCGGTGGTGTCGGCTTCCTGGAAGGCATCGTTCCCGATGAGATGCGTCGGCACCTGGCCGCACAGGCAGACCAACGGAATACTGTCCATCAGCGCGTCCACCAGCCCGGTGACGGCATTGGTGGCGCCGGGGCCGGAGGTGACGAGCACCACGCCCACCTTGCCGGTGGAGCGGGCATAGCCCTCGGCCGCGTGCACGGCCGCCTGCTCATGCCGGACGAGAATGTGCCGGATCTCGTTCTGCTGAAACAGCGCGTCGTAAAGCGGCAATACCGCGCCACCGGGATAGCCGAATACCACATCCACGCCCTGCGCCTTGAGAGCCCGCAGGACGGCTTCCGCCCCGGAATTCATCAGCTCAGTTGGTGCTATCGTGCCGTCCATGTAATCCTGCCATTCGCGTCCAAAATATCCATGCTCCGGTACAGCCATGGCGCGAGAAGGTCAACCAGGGCGTTTCACAAAATTACCTAAATCGACAAATAATCTTTCCAAAAATTTCGTATTCTGGTCGATTCTTGAATGAATTATTTGCATGTCTGTCTTGCTCACCAATTCCTGATGTCGGAACCAGGTCATTTGGCGCTTTGTGTACTGGAATGTGGCCAGGCATGCGCGGGCCTTGGCCGCCTCCAGCACGATCTCACCGCGCAGATACGCCGCCAGTTCCGGCATGCCGTGGGCGCGTAAAAGTGGCAGGTCCGGCGGCAGGTTCAGGGCCAGCAAGGCGCGCGCTTCCTCCAACGCACCGGTATCCAGCATCGCGTTAAAGCGGGTTTCGATGGCCTCGCGCAGAACCGGCCGGGGCGGGTCCAGCAGAATCATTTTCAGCCGCCAGCCTTCCAGCCTCTCGGTGGGTTGGGCTTGCCAATGGGCGATGCCTTTGCCCGTGCCCAGCAGCACCTCATAGGCGCGGGCAATGCGCTGGCTGTCGCCAGGTTTCAGCTTCGCGGCGGTCTCAGGGTCCAGCTTTGCATGCAGCGCCTCCGGGCCGATTGCGGCCAATAGCCGCCTCGCCTCGGCGCGGGCCGCCTCGCCGGGGTCGGGAATATCGGCAATGCCCTTTATTAAGGAAGAAAAATACATCCCCGTGCCGCCGCACAGAATAGGGAAGCTGGCGGCCTCCATCTCAGCCTTCGCGGCTTGGCGCCACCAGGCGGCGTTGGCGGGTTCATCCGCCGCTTTCACGCCATAAAGGCGGTGCGGCGCCTCCGCCTCGTCCGCTGGGCTGGGCCGGGCGGTGAGCACGCGCAGTTCCCGGTAGCATTGCATGGCATCCGCGTTGATGATTGTGCCGCCGAATTCTTTGGCCATCGCCAGGGCCAGGGCGGATTTGCCGCTGGCCGTCGGCCCGGCGATGATCAGCCCGCCGCGTTGCCCAAATTCCATCTCTGTCTTATCGGTCGCGCCCATGACAGCGCCTAGTTCCCACATCGTCACCCTCGTGGCCAGCAGCGAGGCCGGCCCCCTCACTGTGCCGGATGTTGCCCGCGCCATGGCCTATGCCCAGGGCCGTAATCTCGTCTGGCTGGAAGCGGGCAGGGCGGCCGAATTTCAATCTCCCGCCGCGCCGGACCGTTCGGCCCTGGCGGCGGTCATGTCCCATAAGGCGGTGGATATTTTCCTTACCCGCCCGCGTGGCCGCCGCAAGGCCGTGCTGGTGGCGGATATGGACAGCACGATCGTCACCGCCGAAACGCTGGATGAACTGGCCGGTTTCGCGGGCCTCAAGGACGAAATCGCCGCCATCACCGCCCGTACAATGAATGGCGAGCTGGATTTCCAAGAGGCCCTCCGCGAGCGTGTGGGGCTGCTGAAGGGCCTGAAGGTGGCCGCGCTGGAGGAGACCTGGAAAGAGATCAAATACTGCCCGGGCGCCCGCACTCTGGTGGCCACCATGAATGCGTTTGGCGCCACCACCGCGCTGGTTTCCGGCGGCTTCACCTTCTTTACCGCCCGCGTGGCGCAGGAGCTTGGCTTTACCATCCACCGCGCCAATACGCTGCTGGATGACGGTGTGGCGCTGACCGGTGAGGTGGGCGAGCCGATCCTGGACAAGACCGCCAAGCTGGCGGCGCTAGAGGAACTTGCCGCCGCCCGCGGCGTGAAGCTCAGCGCCACTTTAAGCGTGGGCGACGGCGCTAACGACCTGCCGATGCTGCGCGCCGCCGGGCTTGGCGTCGCCTATCATGCAAAGCCCATTGTCGCGGCGGAAGTTGTGAATAAGGTGGTGCATACGGACCTCACCGCCCTGCTTTTCGCGCAGGGTTATCCGGCATCCTCGTTCAAGGGAGTGGAAGCATGAAGACACGCGCCGCCGTCGCCCGGGCCCCGGGCAAGGTTTTGTCTTTGGAAACCGTGGATATCGAAGGGCCGAAATTCGGCGAGGTATTGGTGGAAATCAAAGCCACCGGCATCTGCCATACCGATGAATACACCCTCTCCGGCGCGGACCCTGAAGGGCTCTTCCCCGCCATTCTGGGGCATGAGGGTGCGGGCGTGGTGGTGGAAATCGGCCCCGGCGTCACCTCGCTCAAAAAGGGCGATCACGTGATCCCGCTCTACACGCCCGAATGCCGGCAGTGCAAAACCTGCCTCTCGCAAAAGAGCAATCTCTGCACCTCCATCCGCGCCACGCAAGGCAAGGGCGTGATGCCGGACGGCACCTCCCGCTTCTCCTGCGACGGTGCGCCGGTGATGCATTACATGGGCTGCTCCACCTTCGCCAATTTCACCGTGCTGCCCGAGATTGCCTTGGCGAAAGTGCGGGAGGACGCGCCGTTTGAGAAGATTTGCTATATCGGCTGCGGAGTCACCACGGGCATAGGTGCGGTGTTCAACACCGCCAAGGTGCGGCCCGGCGATAATGTGGTGGTGTTCGGCTTAGGGGGTATCGGCCTCAACGTCATCCAGGGTGCGCGCATCGCCGGGGCGGACAAGATCATCGGCGTCGACCTCAATAACGGCCGCAAAGCCATGGCGGAAAAATTCGGGATGACGCATTTTGTAAATCCCAGCGAAATCGGTGAGGATCTGGTGCCCTATCTCGTCAACCTCACCGATGGCGGGGCAGATTATTCCTTCGAGTGCATCGGCAATGTGAATGTCATGCGCCAGGCGTTGGAATGCTGCCATCGCGGCTGGGGCACGTCCATCATCATCGGCGTGGCGGGTGCCGGGCAGGAGATTTCCACCCGTCCGTTCCAGCTTGTTACTGGCCGAACCTGGAAGGGCACAGCCTTTGGCGGGGCAAGGGGCCGCACCGACGTGCCGAAGATCGTGGATTGGTACATGGAAGGCAAAATCGACATCGACAGCCTCATCACCCATGTGTTGCCCTTCGAGCAGATCAACGAAGGCTTTGAGTTGATGCGTAAGGGCGAGAGCATCCGCAGCGTGGTGGTGTACTGATAAAAAACCCGCCTTCGGGGAAGGCGGGTTTAAGAGGCTTACTGCTGCCCCGGTTGTGGCAAGGGCTGTGCCTGGAAGGAGTTCTGCGGCGCCTGATAGGGCTGCTGCGGATACTGGCTTTGCGGATATTGCTGCTGCTGCGGCTGGTATTGCGGCGGCGCGGCGGTGGTATCGGCGGCGCCATAGCGGGCCAGCGTCTGGCGCAGCGGGTTGGCGCCGGGGTTGTTGCCCTGGCCGTCCACCACAATCTGCCGGGCATCCAATTGCTGGCCGTAATATTGCTGCTCCGCCCCGGCATTATTGGAAAACACGGAGCCCGAGAGCGAGACGCCGCCATACAATCCCTGGGCCTTGGAGAAGCCGATGATATCGGCATCAACCGCGGTGGACATGCCCCCGCTAACGCCAGCGCCGAGCGTGGCGAAAGTAATCCCGGCATCGGCGCCGAGCTTGAATTGCGAATTTAACAGCGCGTTCAACCCGCCATTGGTCATGACGATCATCATCACCTCGGCGGTTTGCACGCCGGCCTGCAGGCCGATACTGCCCGAGCCCATCGAGTAGATGGCGGGGTTGGACCATCCGCCATCAGATGTGCGGGCGCTCATCACGCAGCCGCCGCCCTCGCCGCCGAAGATGAACCCGGCGCGGAACACGTTGGGGCAGATCACCACGGCCTCGGCCTTGCGCAGATAAGCTTGTGCCTGGTTGCCTTGCGCGCCGCTCATCATGTCCTCCAGCGCCAAAGTGGAGCTGTCGATCAGATGCTGGGGGGTATCCGCCAAGGCGGGGGCTGCGCATGCCGCTGAAAGCGCGGTCGCGAGCAGGAGGCGCTTCATGAGAGAACTCCTTCGGTTGGGGTCTTTTCTTGCTGTCTTGGTGCAGCAGGTGGGGCGGCGCAAGCGGTCTGGCAAGGCAACATGGACGCATGTTCATTAACCGATAAAACGCGCCAACCCTGCGCCGTCCAGGAAATCCGGGTGAGGGAGATGTTGTCGATCTGCAGGCACAGCGCCTGATGGGGGGTCAGCTCCATCGCATAGGCACAGGCGGCGCGGATGGCCCCGCCATGGCTCACAATGATGGTGTGGTTGCCCGTGGCGTTATCCCGCAAGGCCGCCAGCCCGGTGCCCACACGGTTGATAAGATGGGAAAAACTTTCGCCGCCCGGCGGGGTTTCCGCGGCGTGGATCGGCCAGAACGGATGCCGCTCCTCATGGCCGCGATTCTCGAACTGGGAGATTGGCACCCCCTGCCAGTCCCCGAAATCCTGTTCGATGAAGGCGGGGTCGATGACGCGTTCATGCGCGGGGTAGCCGCCGCGCACCAGCGCATCGGCGGTAAGCTGGGTGCGGCTGAGCGGCGTGCACACCACCCGCGCCGGGCGGGGTAGCCTTGCGGCCAGGGTAGCGTAAGCATCGCATTGTGCCCGCATTGTTTCGGTGCACACTGGCACATCATTGGTGCCGTATAAAAAGGCCAGGCTATCCCGGTGAACCAGTGCGTGGCGGATGAGCCAGAAATGGTGCATGCTCATTCTCCGATTGATATCAGTGCGCCGCGGATTC
>JAGWOU010000128.1 GCA_028870815.1 Rhodospirillales bacterium
AAAACAGATTGTAAAGCTCAGTGTACACCTTCTCAGGAACCTCTACCTCCTGATCCGTTTCAACAGTAACTGAAATGTTTAGCTTTATGGCGCTATCTCTCGACATCGACATTTCAACCTCATAAAGGTTATTTCCTTTAGGAATTGTATTGGCAATTTTGATCAGCTCAGGATTGCGTTTCTTTGGACTGTGGTTAGCCACTTCAGCTCCTTCTTTCGAGTTGCAGTCAGGTTGCCACAGTTTCAGCCAAAATTCTATTAGAAGATTTTGGAAATATTTTCAATCTTTACAGATACATACTTGGAATTTTTGGTTAATATAAGACTTTTGAAACAGTCACTTAGGTTGGTATTAAGGTGCGTCCCCTATCCCGCCTGTATGGACGTATTTGACGATACTCCCAGCCCGATAGTGATCGATGATTGTTGGTCAAATTGGCTTAAGCATGGCCGCGACGGTGGTAGTCCTATCTTACGGGATCATGTGGCTGCTCAGACGAAAGCCTTTGCGGAAAAAGCCCTAAGTGGTGTTGAGCACCCGCCAGAAACAATGCTCGATATCGGCAGTGGTGATGGGCTAATGGTTTGGGCAGCCTTGGCGCGTTGGCCCCACCTGAAGGTGACAATAACGGACATTTCTCCAGCTTTGCTGATGCAGGCCAAGATTGAAGCTACAAAGCGTGGCGTTGTTAGCCAATGCAGTTTGGTACTCGCAAATGCGGAGACATTGCAAAGCATTGCTGATGACTCGCAAGATTTGGTCGTAAGCCGCTCTGCCATTGCTTACGTCGCAGATAAGCCGGCAGCATTCAATGCGGCACTGCGCGTGCTCAAGCCAGGAGGGACAATGAGCATTGCTGAACCGCTTTTTCGTGAACAGGCCCGTTCAGCGACTTTATTGCAGCAAGCTTCCATGGATATGGGTGATCCTCTACTCGCATTACTTTATAGGTGGAAAGCGGCGCAGTTTATAGAACCGTTTGGCGCCAGCCAGCCGAATGTGCTGACCAATTATACGGAACAAGACATCCTCAACTTCGCCCGCCAAGCGGGCTTCCGTGCCTTACACCTGGACCTGCATGTAGATGAGCGCCGGACACCGCCCAAGGACTGGAAAACATTTTGCGCTATGTCGCCACATCCATTGGCACCGTCATCGGGAGAAATTCTGGCTACGCGGTTTTCTCTCAAAGAGCGCGAGATGTTAGAAGCGGCGATACGCTCAAGCATCGAAAGAGGTGAATTTAGCATAGTCAGCCGTATGATTTATCTGCATGGCCGTAAGCCGGCCTACTAAGCCACCATCAGAGTCTGCTCGGCATCAAAACAAAATCCCCCGACTTCATCATATGGATGACAATCGAGGTCGCAAGGGGGCGCGCGCTTATGGCAGATCACGGTTCATATAAAGTATTTTTGATTGTCTATGCGGTTAAAATGTAACAGCGTAGACAATCAAGGATGGCAAATTGAATTCAGTGCAAAAACAAGATCAGAACTCACTAAAATCCCGCGGGCCAGCAATATCTCCCGCGACGGCCAACACAGGCTTGAGCGCGGCATTAAAGCGCTTCTCCGGTTCGCGCCGGCGCAGTGGTGCATGGGTTGTCTTGCCAGCCGTATCGTGAGCTTCGCCAATTTGGAAGCGCGAAGTCAACTGAGCCAGTTTCTCCGTTTCCTGAGCAAGACTGTGGCAGGCGGCGGTTGATTGTTCCACCATGGCGGCATTCTGCTGTGTGACTTGGTCCATTTGGTTAACAGCAGCGTTAACCTGGTGAAGGCCCGTGGCCTGCTCCTGCGCGGAGGCGGCAATTTGGCGTACGACGCCGTTGATTTCGCCAATTTGCGAGACAATCCGGGCCAGGGCGGTTCCGGTCTGGCCCACGAGATCGACGCCGGAGACAACCTGTCTTGTGGAAGTCGAGATCAACGATTTGATTTCCTTCGCTGCATCGGCCGAACGTTGTGCCAAAGCTCGCACCTCCGAAGCCACCACAGCAAAGCCACGCCCGGCATCGCCGGCGCGTGCCGCTTCCACACCGGCATTCAAGGCAAGCAGGTTTGTTTGGAAGGCAATCTCATCGATCACGCCGATGATGTTGCTGATTTGTTGAGACGATGTCTCGATCCCGCTCATTGCTGCAACCGCGTCCCGCACGACGGTACCGCTTTGCTCGGCATCCGCCTGTGCGGAGTTCACGACGTCATGCGCGTGCGACGCGCCTTCGGCCGTACGGCGGACTGTCGCCGTGATTTCGTCAAGCGCTGCCGCAGTTTCTTCAAGGCTGGCCGCCTGCTGTTCAGTCCGCCGCGAGAGATCATCCGCCGCCGCCGCGATCTCACCCGTGCCGGCACGAATATTTGAAGCGTTGCCCATGATGACTTTCATCACCTGATGTAGTCGCTCCATGGCATTGTTGAAGTCGCCGCGGAGCTTTTCGTAGTCCGTTCTAAATGGTGCGTTCAGGCGGAACATCAGGTCGCCATCGGCCAATTTCTCTAGGCCTATGGCGAGAGAGGTTACGACGGTTTCTTGCTCCCGCGCTGCTGCTTCACGTTCTGTTTCACGGTGGCGACGTTCTTCGTCAGCGCGCTGGCGAGATTTTTCCATTTCATCTTCGAGGCGAATCTTCTCAAGCCCCGCCTCCTTAAATACTTGCACCGCGCGAGCCATGTCACCGATCTCGTCATGCCTTGCGGTATCTGGCACCTCGACGCTTAGATCGCCATTCGTCAGGCGGCGCATGATGTCAGTCATTCTGCTAATCGGCCGGCCAATGTTCGAGATCAATACCCAGACCAAGCCACATACCACAAGCAGCATTGTTCCCAGTGCCACGGTGATACCAATCTTGCTCGACGACTTCGCGTTCTGGATGGAGGTGGCATGATTTGCCGCCATCGTCGCTTGGTAAGCAAGATCGTCCTCAATGCGCGCGTTGAATGTGTCATCCAATTGCGCCATGGGACCGGTGATAAGAGCCTGTGCCGAGGCGATATTTCCAGAAGCAGAGTCTGCGACGACCGTGGTTGCATCCTGGCTCATCTGAACGAATGCATCGTGGAATCCGGTGCCATCTTCGGTTTCGCGGCCAGGGTCCATCGTCGGCTCATAGATGCGCCAATTTCTGGCAAAAGAATTGCCGTCAGCCTTGATATGCGCGGCAAGTGCAGCAAGACGCACAGGATCTTTGACCATTACGGCTTCGCTGGTATAGCCGAACAGGCGGGAGCCGCTGCGCCCCATCGCCTCGATCGGTCTTGTCCCAGCGATGTTGTTTTCTAATCCATGCGCGACCGAAGATACGAAATCAATCCGCGATAGGGAGAAAATGCCCAAGCCGGCGGTGAACAGCAGCACCACGGAAAAGGCAAAGATGAACTTCTTTAGAATGGACCATCGGGAGAAAAAAGACATTTTGGCGGGCTTCCGGGGTTGGTTGTGATGCCCCGGGCATGGCCCGCAGCGAGCCATACGATTCCATAGCTATATTTAGAAGTGGTTAAACGCAGGGAATTGAAGGATGCGGTGCCGAGCCGCTTTGGGGATGCGGCCCCGCGTCGTGCCCTTTGCGGCGCAAGGTGGTCGCCATCTCAAGTGGTTGTATTAAAGCATATTTTCCGGCGGATTGGCAAAATCGTCCCGCATGCTAAGCGTGGGCGCATGCTTATTCGCCAACTTTCCTATTTCGTCACCCTTGCCAAAGAACGGCATTTTGCCCGTGCTGCGGATGCTTGTTGCATTACCCAGCCGACATTGTCTGCGGCGATTCGTAAACTGGAAGAAGACTTAGGCGTGCCTTTGGTTCAACGCGGCCATCGGTTTGTTGGGTTGACGGCTGATGGTGAAAAACTACTCTCCTGGGCCCAGCAAATCTTAACGAATTACAACAGCCTGCTGGCCGATTTGACGGGTCAGCAAAAAGGGGTGGTTGGCGAATTGCGGCTTGGCGTGATTCCGGCCGCGATGCCGGCGGTTTCCTTTATCACCGCACGCTTTTGTGCGGCCAATCCTGGGGCGACGGTCACCATCCGCTCGATGACGTCGCGCGCCATCGCTGAAGGGCTGGATGCTTTTGAACTGGACGGCGGCATCACCTACCTTGAGAATGAACCAATCGGCCATGTTCATGCTGTGCCGCTCTACCGCGAATGTTATAAATTGGCAGTGCCTCAAGGCCATCATTTGGCTGCCAAAAAGCAGGTGAGCTGGTTGGATGCGTCGGCGGAGCGGTTGGTTCTGCTTAGTCAAGACATGCAGAACCGGAGGATTATTGACCGGCTGACAGCCACGCTCGGCTTTGCGGTTTATCCAACTGTGGTTAGCAATTCCTTCCTTGCTGTTTGCGCCCATCTGCGGCAGGGTGACTGGGCCAGTATTGTGCCGCACAGCTTCTTCCATGTGCTTGGGAAATTGCCGGATCTGGTTGCAATCGACCTGGTCGACCCCGTGCATAGCGAATTGATCGGTCTCGTGATCTCAGATCGTATGCCAAGAGCACCGATGGCCGCGGCTTTTTTGGGTGCTGCCGCGGAATGCGATATCGAGCAAGGCTTTGCGGAGCTTTAATAGATAACGTCGATCGATCCTTCAAAAGCTTTCATTGGATTTATAAGCTGTTCAGAGACCACTGTTCCGCCGTCTGATACGGGTGCCCGAACGGTACCGTGAGTTATCGGATGCGGGCGAGTCATTACGAGAAACGATAACGGCTCCATGGTTAGAGCCTTATCGGTAGGCTTCGTTCTCCGCGTCCTCCATGACCAATGAGAGGATGACGACATGGCAAAAGTTGTATGTGTGCTCTATGATGATCCCGTTGACGGATATCCGAAATCCTACGCGCGGGACGACCTTCCCAAGATCGACAAATATCCCGATGGGCAGACGCTGCCGTCTCCCAAGGCGATTGATTTCGCGCCCGGCGCGATGCTGGGCAGTATTTCGGGCGAGCTTGGCCTGCGTAAATATCTTGAGTCTAATGGCCATACTCTGGTTGTAACTTCCAGCAAGGATGGACCGGATTCCGTGCTGGAGCGCGAGCTGGCGGATGCCGAAGTGGTAATCTCCCAGCCATTCTTTCCCGCTTATCTCACGGCCGAGCGCATCGCCAAAGCGCCCAAGCTGAAGTTGGCGCTGACCGCGGGTATCGGTTCAGACCATGTTGACCTGCAAGCGGCGATGGAGCGCAATATCACTGTTGCGGAGGTCACCTATTGCAACTCGATCAGCGTTGCCGAGCATGTGGTGATGACGATTCTCGGTCTCGTGCGCAACTACATCCCTTCCTATCAATGGGTGATGAAAGGCGGCTGGAATATCGCAGATTGCGTTGCGCGATCCTATGACGTTGAAGGCATGCATGTTGGCACAGTCGCTGCCGGCCGCATCGGCGTTGCGGTGTTGCGCCGCCTGAAGCCTTTTGGCATGCATCTGCATTACACTGACCGCCACCGTCTGCCGGAAGCGGTGGAGAAGGAACTGAATCTGACCTTCCACCCAACCCGCGAGGACATGTACAGGGTCTGCGATGTGGTGACGCTGAACTGCCCGCTGCACCCGGAAACCGAGCATATGATTAACGACAACACGCTGAAGCTGTTTAAGCGCGGTGCGTATCTTGTTAACACCGCGCGGGGCAAATTATGCGACCGCGATGCCATCGCGCGAGCGCTCGAATCCGGCCAGTTGGCTGGCTACGGCGGTGACGTCTGGTTCCCGCAACCGGCCCCGCAGGATCACCCCTGGCGCAGCATGCCGCATCACGGCATGACCCCACACATCTCCGGCACATCGCTTTCGGCGCAAACCCGTTACGCCGCTGGCACGCGCGAGATCCTTGAGTGCTATTTTGAGGGCAGGCCGATCCGCAACGAGTATCTGATCGTCCAGGGCGACGCGCTGGCGGGCGTGGGCGCGCATTCCTACTCTAAGGGCAACGCCACAGGTGGCTCTGAAGAGGCGGCCAAGTTCAAGAAAATCTGACGGAGTAAATGGTCTGCGCGGGCGATGATCTCGCGCAGATTTTCCT
>JAGWOU010000129.1 GCA_028870815.1 Rhodospirillales bacterium
CGCATAAATTGAATTGGGACTGAGACGGCGGGGCCGGGCCAGGGCGGCAGAACGGTCTGACATCTTGCAATGGGACGCAGGGTTATGAACCCGTCCGGCAGGTTCAGGTCGAGGTCGTAATTGACCAGGAAATCTTCCCCAAACGCCCCGTCTACGCCAGTTCTGGCAGCGAATTTTGCAGATATTAGTTTGCCTACGACGAACGATGCGTTTTGTATGCGCGCGCCCGTCAGGCGGAAATCCTGGACCGTTGCGATATCCGCCTGCTCTGTGCCGCCTACGCCGGTGAGGTGAAAATTTGCGTTTTCGGCAGGGAAGTATAGATGGGCCCGCGCGGCTATAGCGGGCGATAAGACTGAGGTTTCAGCCCCGGTGTCAAAGATCAGCCCGGCCGGTACCCCATTCACCCCGGCAAGGATTCCGGGCACGGCTCCCATCCCTATGTCCATGGCCTCCAGTTCCAGCCCTGGCTGCGGGGTGCAGCTTGGCTGATCGGTTGAGCAGCCGGTGAGCAACGCCAGACCGGCCATAGCCACCCATCTTCTGCCAAATTTCATAGCTTCAGGCACCTATGTTCATAAATTAATGTTAATTGAGTCGTGGCATCTGTCCATTCCTGTGTGCGCTGTACGGGCTGTGCTGCATTGCGCTTCCGGCACCGCGCGGCGGATGCTAAAGCCCGCCCATGGCTGGACATTCACACGCAAAGAACATCATGCACCGCAAGGGTGCGCAGGACGCCAAGCGCGCGCGCATTTATGCCAAACTCATCCGCGAGATCACCGTGGCGGCGAAGGAAGGGTTGCCGGACCCTTCGGCCAATCCGCGACTGCGTGCGGGCATCGCCGCTGCGCTGAAGCAGAACATGACGCGCGACGCGATTGACCGTGCGATCAAGAAGGCCTCGGGCGCGGGCGGCACGGAGAATTACGAATCAGTGCGTTACGAGGGCTATGGCCCGGCGGGGGTGGCGATCATCATTGAGGCGCTGACGGATAACCGCAACCGCACCGCCTCCGTGGTGCGCGCGGCCTTCAACAAATCCGGCGGGGCACTGGGGGAGACCAATTCTGTTTCCTTCATGTTCAACCGCCTGGCGGCCATCCGCTACCCGGCCAACGCGGCCTCGGCGGATGACATGCTGGAAGCGGCCATAGAGGCTGGCGCCGATGACGTGGTGAGCGACGAGGAGGGCCACGAGGTGCAGGCGGCGGTGGAGAATTTCTTCGCGGTGCGCGACGCACTGGCGCAGAAATTAGGCGACCCGGCGGAAGCGGGCATTGAATGGCAGCCGAACATGACCGTGGCGGTGGACGAGGACAAGGCCTCTTCCGTGCTGAAACTGATCGACACGCTTGAGGATGATGACGACGTGCAGAACGTCTATGCCAATTTCGAGGTGCCGGAAGACGTGCTGGCGAAGCTCTCGGCCTGATGCTGCAAGCGCGCGGCAAGGTTCGCATTCTCGGCATCGACCCCGGCCTGCGGTTTACCGGCTGGGGGGTTTTGGAGGCTGAAGGCAACCGGCTGCGCCATGTGGCGGATGGCGTGGTGGCGACGGACGGCACCGAGGACGTGCCGCTGCGCCTGAAGGCGCTGGCCGAGGCGCTGGCCGATTTGCTGGCGCGATTCAACCCGGACGAGGCGGCGGTGGAAGAAACCTACGTGAACCGCAACGCCACCGCGACGCTGAAGCTGGGCTATGCGCGCGGCGTGGCATTGCTGGCTCCGGCGCAGGCGGGGATTCCGGTGTTTGAATATGGCGCCAAGACCGTGAAGATGGCGGTGGTTGGCACTGGCGGCGCGGATAAGGAGCAGGTGGGGCTGATGGTGCGCCGCCTGCTGCCCGGCGCCGCGCAGAAACGGGCAGACGCCGCGGATGCGCTGGCGGTGGCCATTTGCCACGCCCATCATCGTTCCACCGCCAATGTATGGAAGCAAACATCATGATCGCGCGGCTGCGGGGCATTGTTGATTCCATTGAGGATGGCCGCTGTGTGATGGACGTGAACGGGGTCGGGTATCTGGTTTTCTGTTCCTCCCGCACGCTGGGCGCGCTGCCGGATGGGCTGGTGACGCTGCTGATTGAAACCCAGGTGCGCGAGGATGCGATAAGCCTTTACGGGTTTTACACCTCCGCCGAGCGGGAGTGGTTCCGGCTGCTGACCACCGTGCAGGGCGTGGGGGCGAAAGTGGCGCTGGGGATACTCTCGGCGCTTTCGCCGGACCAGTTGATTGGCGCTATTTCCGGGCAGGATAAAGGCGCGCTGACACGGGCGCCGGGGGTGGGGCCGAAGCTGGCTGTGCGTATTCTGACGGAGTTGCAGAGCAAGGCCGGGGTGATGCCGGGCGGAGGCGCGGCGGCGTTTCCGGTGGCCATGGCGCCCAAGGGTGCCGCGGCGGATGCGCTTTCGGCGCTGACCAATCTTGGCTACCGCCGCGCCGAGGCCGAGACGGTGCTGGCCAAGGCCGTGGCCGAGCATGGGGAGGATGCCGCGCTGGATATTCTGATTCGCGCCGGGCTGAAGGCGTTGGCTAAATGAGTGAACGCATTACCTCCGGCGAGCGTATGACTGATGATGCTGGCGAAGCCTCGCTGCGGCCGCAAAGCCTGGAGGATTTCACCGGCCAGGCCGGCAGCCGCGAAAACCTAAAGATCTTTGTCGCCGCCGCCAAAACGCGCGGCGAGGCGCTGGACCATGTGCTGCTGCACGGCCCGCCGGGGCTGGGCAAGACCACGCTGGCGCAGATTGTGGCGCATGAGATGGGGGTGGGGTTCAAGGCCACCTCCGGCCCGGTGATCCAGAAATCCGGCGACCTTGCGGCCATTCTCACCAATTTGCAGCCCAAAGATGTGCTGTTCATCGACGAGATCCACCGGCTGCAACCGGCGATCGAGGAAATCCTTTACCCAGCCATGGAGGATTTTCAGCTCGACCTCATCATCGGCGAAGGGCCGGGGGCGCGCACGGTGCGGATCGACCTGCCGCCTTTCACGCTGGTGGGGGCGACCACGCGGTCCGGCCTGCTGGCCACGCCGCTGCGGGACCGGTTCGGCATTCCGCTGCGCCTCGTGTTCTACACGCCGGATGAACTCACCGGCATCGTCATCCGGCTGGCGCAGAAGCTGGGGATGAATTTGTCTTATGATGGCGCGATGGAGATTGCCCGGCGCTCGCGCGGCACCCCGCGTATTGCAGGAAGGCTGACCCGCCGGGTGCGGGATTTTGCCACCGCTGCCGGCGTTACGGAAATTTCACGCGATATGGCCGATGCCGCGCTGACCCGGCTGGATGTGGACCAGAAGGGTCTCGACGCCATGGATATGCGCTATTTGCGGCGGCTGGCGGAGCACCATAATGGCGGGCCGGTGGGGGTCGAGACACTCGCCGCTGCGCTGGCCGAAGCCAGGGATACGCTGGAAGACGTTGTGGAACCTTATCTTATCCAGGAAGGGCTGCTGCTGCGCACGGCGCGCGGGCGCATGCTGGGCGATCCGGGGTGGCGGCATCTGGGCCTCAACCCGCCGCAACGCGGGCAGGATTTGCTGGACCTGCTGGGGGAATAGCCTGCCTTACAAAAACCTTTTTCAGCCTTAATCATAGGCTTGGAGCAGGATGTTGATATATCGTTACACCACACGCATCTATTATCAGGACACGGATGCCGGGGGCATTGTTTATCACGGGAATTATCTTTCCATCGCTGAGCGGGCCCGCACCGAAGCCTTGCGGGAAATGGGCGCGCCGCATGCGGAAATGGTGGCGCGGTATGGCGTGCTGTTTGTGGTGCATCGCGTCAATCTGCTCTATCAGCGCCCCGCCAGGATCGACGAACTGGTGACTGTGGAAACGGAATTCACGGAGCTGCGTGGTGCGAGCGTTACATTACGGCAGAAATTCCTGCGAGACAGCGACTCGTTGGCCGTGCTTGAGCTCGGGCTGGGTTGCGCGCGCGTGTCCGATGGCCGGGCGGCGCGCATTCCGCGCGATTGGGTAGCGCGCCTGAAATTTTGAACGGGGAAAGATAGTGGACCAAACGGTGTCTCAGGCGGCGATGGCCGCGCCGCAGGCGAATCTCTCGCTGCTTGGCCTGTTTTTGCAGGCGGATGCGGTGGTGAAGCTGGTGATGATTATTCTGCTGGTCGCCAGCATCTGGGTGTGGACGATCATCATCGAGAAGATCATGACCATCCGGCGCGTGAACCGCGAGGCCAACACCTTTGAGGACAGCTTCTGGTCCGGTGGCAGCCTGGATGAGCTTTATGAGCGCGAGGGCGCCGACCCCGCCAACCCGATGGCCGCCGTGTTTGGCGCCGCCATGGGCGAGTGGAAGCGCACCGCGCGCATTGCCGGCACCGAGATCGGCAAGACCGGCGTGAAGGAGCGCGTGGACCGCGCGATGAACGTAACCATCATGCGTGAGATGGAGCGGCTGGAACGGTTCATGATCTTCCTGGCCTCGGTGGGTGCCACGGCACCGTTCATAGGCCTGTTCGGCACGGTGTGGGGCATCATGCCTTCCTTCTCGGCCATTGCCGCTATGCACAATACCGACCTTGCCGTGGTGGCGCCGGGCATCGCGGAGGCGCTGTTCGCCACCGCCATCGGCCTTGTGGCCGCGATTCCGGCGGTGCTGGCCTATAACAAGATCTCCAACGACCTTTCGCGTTTCGCCGGACGGCTGGAAGGGTTCGGCACCGAGTTTTCCGCCATCCTCTCCCGCCAGTCTGAGGAGCAGAAGTAAATGGCTGGCGGGCTTATCGGAGGCGGCGGAAACGGGCGCCGCCGCTACCGCCCGATGGCGGAGATTAACGTAACGCCGCTGGTGGACGTGATGCTGGTGCTGTTGATCATCTTCATGGTCACGGCGCCTATGATCACCTCCTCGGTGCAGGTGAATCTGCCGCAGGCCAATGCCAAGCCCGCCAACGCGGATTCCAAGCCAATCACCGTGACTGTGGATGCCAAGGGCAATGTTTACCTGAACAACAGTCAGATCCAGCTGAACAATCTGGTGAGCACGTTGCAGGAAGCCTCGAAGAACAATGCCGATCAGCGCATTTTCATCCGCGGCGACAAGCAGGTGGATTACGGCGTGATGCTGCAAGTGATGGCCGATATCGTGCAGGGCGGGTTCACCAAGGTTTCGCTGCTGGCCCAGCAGCCCGGGCAATAAGGCCGGGCGGGGGAGCATCAATTTGGACCGCGATCTGCGCCGGAGCGCGATTGTTTCTTTCACGATTCACGCGGCGATTATTATTGCCGCGATCGTGACGCTGCCTTTGCAGCCGCTGAACACCTCGGCGGATGAAAGCGTGGATGTGGACCTCGTGGGCCCCACCCAGCCGCAAACCGCGCAGTATAAGGGCAAGGTGGCCGCCCCCAGCAACACCCCGGTGCCGCATAAGGGCCCGGTGAACCCTACCCAGCCGAAGCCGCAGCCCATTGTAGCGCCGCCACCGCCGCCACCACCGCCCCCCCCGGCACCGCAGGCGAAGCCGACCCCGGCGCCGCCCACGCCCGCGCCTCCACCACCGCCGCCGACACCCACGCCGACCACGGCGCCATTGCCGCCGCCGCCTCCACCACGGCCGCCGCAGAAGGTGACCAGCACGCAAAAGCCGCCGCCGAAGCCGGTTGAGGCAAAGAAGCCGCCGGCACCCCAGCAATCGGCCACGCATCAGCAGCATGAGGTGAAGAACCCGCTGCCGCTGAGCAAGAACATCTTGAACACGCTTTCGCAGTTGCGGGTGAATCAGCCGCAGGAAAAGCCGCCGACCTCACAATACAATCCCGACCAGGGCGGTGCCCCCAATGGCGGCGGCAGCCCCAACAGCACGGCCAATTCCGGGCTTTCGGAGTCTGACCGCAGCGCCATCGGCGCGCATGTGCGCCCGTGCTGGGGGATAGATGCCGGGGCGCCGGGCGTGCAGGGCTTCTCCGTGCAGCTGCTGGTGACGACCGATGCAAGCGGCACCGTGCGCGATGCCGAGGTGGCGCCAGCTTCACAAGGT
>JAGWOU010000130.1 GCA_028870815.1 Rhodospirillales bacterium
ATAAACCCGGTAATTGGGGATGATGGTGAGGATGCCGTTCGCGGCCAGCGCCGCGCCGACGAAGCGGTACATGGCCTTGTCGCCATCCTGCCAGCTGCCGCCATAATAAAACACGACCACCGGCGCGTTATTGGCGCGCGGCGGAATATAAACATCAAGCCTGTCGCGTGCATCGGAGGCATAGGCGATGTTGTGTGTCACCGTGAATGTGCCACGGGCTGCGGTATTCAGCGCGGTCACCGGTGAAAACACACTCACGCCCGCCACGGCTGCCAACAGCACTGCCGCGCCGTATGAAACCGTGCGCATCACCCGGCGCGCAGCCGGGTAAACCAGGGCAGGCGCAGCCCGCCTTCCAGTGAAGCAAGGCAGATGCAGCCCTCAGGGTCCGCAATCGGCTGGTGCGTGGTGGTCTCGTCAGCCTCGCCAATGTCTCCCGCGCCGTATTGGCCGATTCCGTCATGGAAGCCGCCCCATAAAACCTGGGTGAGTTCCATGCCGCCATGGCTGTGGTGAAGCACTTTGCGGCCACCTGCCACTTTCAGCAGCATCACATTCTGCTCCGGCGCCCAGGGCAGGCGCACCCTGCTGTAGCGCAGGCCCCGGCCGATCCAGAACCAGTTTCCGATTTCGGCGCCGTGCAAGGCGGCTGGCAGGTCCAGCCCTTTGGGTAGCGCCAGATCGGCGCGGCGCGGCGGCGGCGGGGGTTCTGGCACCGGGTCGTCAAGCCGGGCGAGCACCCGCGCGAAAGCCTCTGCCGCCAGCGGCTCAGGCGCCAGTCCCTCCAGCATCGCACCGCCCACAGCCTCAAGCCGTGCTTGCTCGGCCTGGCATTGCGAGCAGCCTTGCACATGCGCCGCCACCACCACCGCGTGCCCGGCCGCCAGCGTGCCGGTGGCATGGGCCAGCAGCGTCTCAGGCGAGGGATGGTGCGAGATCACGATAACCCCTCCAGCATCAAGCGGAGTTTGGCCATCGCCAGCCGGATGCGAGACTTCACGGTGCCCAGCGGCAGGTTCAGCGCGCTCGCGATCGCGGCATGCGGCGTGTCTGAGAAAAATGAAAGCTGCACGATTTGTTTTTGCTCTGGGTTGAGGGAATTGAGAGCGCCGCGTAGCCGCGCCTGGCACTCGGCGTTCAGGGATATCGTTTCCGCCGAGGGCGCGAGATCGGCTTCCTCCGGCGGCGCGCCCATCAGCTTCACATCACGCTGCCGGCGCGCGGCATCAATGCGAGCGTTGCGGACAATGGTGAACACCCAAGCCGCCGCGCCGCCTCGGGCGGGGTCGAAATAACCAGCCTTGCGCCAGAGGGTGAGCATCACCTCCTGGGTCAATTCCTCGGCTTCGCCCGCTTCCATGCCGCCGCGCCGCAGATATGCCTTCACCTTAGGCGCGAAATGTTTGAACAGCGCCGCATAGGCATCCCGGTCGCGCGCCTCGCTCACCTGCGTGAGCATAGCCGCCAGGGCGGCCGCGTCCGGATCTGGCGCGCCCAGGGTCGTCACCCGCGGCACCGGAATACGGCGGGATGGAGCAGGGAATAAAACGGGATCAGTTGCATTCACCTCCGATTATACGCGCGCATGCGCCGTTTGGATCACCCGAATGAATATGCGGTGAAAGCCGGGTGATCCAAGCCGCATCCTCACCCGTATCCAAATTATGTTGAATACAGATACCGGCATGGGGTGGCAGGCGGGGCGGCGCATAGCCGTGGTGGGGGCGGGCGTCACCGGCCTTGCCTGCGCCTGGCTGCTCAGCCAGCGCCACGATGTAACCTTGTTCGAATCCGAACCCCGCCTGGGCGGGCACAGCCATACTGTCGAGGTGGATGGCGTTGCGATGGATACCGGATTCATCGTCTATAACGAGCCCGCCTACCCAAATCTCACCGCTCTGTTCGGCCATCTGGGCGTGCCCACCCAGGCAACGGACATGTCTTTTTCAGTGTCGTTGCACCATGGCGGGCTGGAATATTCTGGCTCCTCCCTGCGCGGGCTCCTCGCGCAGCCCGCAAACGCGCTGAACCCGCGCTTCTGGGCCATGCTGGCTGGTATTCTGCGCTTTTACCGCAAAGCCCCCGCCGACGAAGCCTCGCTGGGCGAAATGAGCCTGCGTGACTATCTTGCCCAAGGCGGCTTTGGCGAGGCGTTTCTGCAAGATCATCTCTACCCGATGATCGCGGCCGTCTGGTCCTGCCCGGCTGAGGCAGCCGGTGAACTCCCCGCCGCCTCTTTCATCCGGTTCTGCAACAACCATGGGCTGCTCAAACTCGCCGGGCGGCCGCCCTGGCGCACGGTGCAAGGTGGCTCGCGCAATTACGTCGCCCGGCTGAGTGCCGCTTATACGGGTGCCGCGCATATGGCCACGCCGGTCAAGGCGGTGAGGCGGCATGCCTGCGGGGTTGAGCTTGCCTTGCCTGGCGGCCCGGCAAGTTTTGATGACGTGGTGCTGGCCTGCCATGCCGACCAGGCATTTGCCCTGCTGGCGGACCCCAGCCCGCTTGAGCGCGAGATTATCGGCGCTTTCCGTACCACCCGTAACGAAGTTGTTCTGCATGGTGATGCCGCCGCCATGCCGCAACGCCGCGCCGCCTGGGCGGCCTGGAATTACATGGGCGGCGAGGACGGCGAGCTGACCGTGAGCTATTGGATGAACCGGCTCCAGAATCTGCCGGCGGCGCGGCAATGGTTCGTCACGCTTAATTCCCCCTGGCCGCTGCGCGACATCGTGCTGCGCCAGAGCTTCACCCATCCGGTGTTCGACACCGCCGCCCTGCGCGCGCAAAAACGCTTATGGGACGTGCAGGGTTTTCGCCGTACCTGGTTTTGCGGCGCATGGTGGGGTGCCGGGTTTCACGAGGATGGCCTGCAAGCCGGGCTGGCGGTGGCCGAGGCGCTTGGCGGCGTGCGCCGCCCCTGGCACGTCGCGGGTGAATCGGCCCGTATTCCCACGCCCGCTCTGGGGCAAGCGGCATGAACGCCCTTTACGCGGCGCGGGTTACTCATACCCGCACGCGCCCGCGGCGCCACAGCTTCGCCTATAACTTGCCCTATCTGCTTGTCGATCTCGACGCGCCCCCCGCGCTATGGCTGCTCTCCCGCAACCGGCTCAATCTGTTCACCCTGCGTGACCGCGACCATGGTGACGGTGCCACCCCGCTGCGCCCTTGGGTCGAGGCCAGTCTGGCAGAGGCCGGGCTGGCCGATGCAGCCGCCAGCATCAGTCTGCTTACTTTGCCCCGCTTTTTGGGTCTTGGCTTCAATCCGCTCAGCCTATTCTTCTGCCATGGTGCCGATGGCGCGTTGCGCGCCGTTTTGTACGAGGTGAACAACACCTTCGGGCAGCGCCATGTCTATCTTTGCCCTGTTGCGCCTGGCGCAGGTGCGCCGCTGCGCCAGGAAGCGGACAAAAACCTCTACGTCTCGCCCTTCATGGACATGAACCTGCGCTACCGGTTCACCCTTACCCCGCCGGGCGAAGCGCTTGGGTTGCATATCGCCGTGGCGGATGCCGAGGGCATATTGCTCCGCGCGACGCTCGCCGGGCCGCGCCGCGCCATTACGGATGCGAATTTGCTGCGCGCCGCGCTCGCGCATCCGCTGCTGGGCATCAAGGTTCTCGGCGCGATTCATTGGGAAGCTCTGTGGATTTGGTTGAAAGGCGTCGGCTTGCGGCCGCGTCCCGCCGCGCCTGCCGCGCTTGTCAGCCCTGCGAGAGAGATTTCGAGGAACACCGCATGAGCGAGAGAACCACCACCGCCGCCCATGCCGCGCGGCGGCGCAAAACCGGTTTGTCCGCCTACATCGTGCAGAGTGTGCTGAACAAGCTGCGCCATGGGCGCCTTACCTGTGTTCTGCCTGATGGCAGCCATGTGGAAGGGCAGGGCTCATTGCCCGGTCCCGCCGCGGTGGTGGAGCTGCGCGATACAGCTTTGTTCCGCGCCATGCTCCTCCACGGTGAAGCCGGGTTTTACGAAAGCTATATCGCGGGCGCATGGACAAGCCCTGATCTCACCGCCTTGCTTGTGCTGGCAGCGCTTAACGAGGCGCATGCCTCCCCCGCCGGGCTGCTCTCGCTGCCCGCGCGGCTGCTCAGCCGCCTGCGCCATGCCGCCCGTGCCAACACCCGTTCCGGGGCGCGGCGCAACATCATGGCGCATTACGATCTCGGCAATGATTTCTACGCCACCTGGCTCGACCCTGCGATGCTCTATTCCTCAGGCATCTACGCGCAAACGGACGATACGCTGGAAGCCGCACAGGCTC
Organism: Rhodospirillales bacterium; assembly: GCA_028870815.1. Classification (GTDB taxonomy): domain Bacteria; phylum Pseudomonadota; class Alphaproteobacteria; order Acetobacterales; family Acetobacteraceae; genus Acidocella. The sequence continues at coordinate 4,271 of JAGWOU010000130.1, forward strand.
GCAAACTGGCGCTCATCGCCGATTGGCTGAATGTGCCGCGCGGCGGCTCGGTGTTGGAAATCGGTTGCGGATGGGGGGAACTGGCCCGGCATCTCGGCGCGGCGGGGGCGCAGGTCACCGGGCTTACCATCTCCCCGGCACAGCTCGCCCATGCCCAGGGGTTTGTCGCCAAGGCGGGGCTGGGCGGGCAGGTGAATCTGGCGCTGCGCGACTACCGCGACGAGGCGGGCAGCTATGACCGGATCGTTTCGGTCGAGATGCTGGAAGCGGTGGGCGAGGCTTACTGGCCGGTTTATTTCCGGGCCCTGCGCGCGCGCCTCAAACCGGGCGGGCGGGCGGTTTTGCAAGTCATCACCATCGATGAAGGCCATTTCCCCGCCTACAGGCGCACACCGGATTTCATCCAGCGCCATATTTTCCCCGGCGGTATGCTGCCCACCAAAACACTGATCGCCGAACAGGCGCGGGCCGCAGGTCTGGTGCCAGGCCGTGTGCGGCATTTCGGCGCCAGCTACGCCCGAACGCTGGCAGATTGGCGGAGCCGCTTCATCTCCGGCTGGCCTTGCATCGAGGCCATGGGGTTCGATGCCCGTTTCCGCCGGCTCTGGACCTTTTATCTTTGTTATTGCGAGGCCGGGTTCGCCAGCGGCCGTGTTGATGTCGGGCTTTACGAGTTGGAGGGATAGCGCCGATGAAACCGATCCTCGTTGCTTATGTGGCGGCCCTGCTGGCGTTTATCGGGCTGGATGCCATCTGGCTCGGCACCATGTCCTCGCGGCTTTACAAACCCGCCTTGGCGGATTTGCTGGCGGGTAGTGTCAAACCTGCGCCCGCCGTGCTGTTCTATCTGCTTTATGCCGGCGGTATCGCGGCTTTCGCGGTGCTACCGTCGGAAAGACCCGCCACCGCCTTGCTGCGCGGCGCGGGGCTGGGGCTGGTGGCCTATGCCACTTACGACCTCACCAACCAGGCGACCCTGCGCCGCTGGCCGGGGTTTATCACGGCCGCGGACCTCACCTGGGGCATGGTGGCCACGGGCGTGGCGGCCGCTGTGGCCTGCGCGGTTTGCCGGGCGCTGCTGCGCGGGTAAGCCGCTTTGCCCGGCATGGTTAAATTGCCGCGATAATTGCCGCGCCGAAGCTGCGTGTAGTGCCGGTACCCTTCATGTCCGGGGTTTTCTGCACATTGGGCGATACCAGGGCTGTCTCGATCGCGCAGATAAGCGCTTTGGCCGCGTCCGGCTCGCCCAGATGTTCCAGCATCATCGCGCCGGCCCAGATCTGCCCGATGGGATTGGCGATGCCCCGCCCCGCGATATCGGGCGCGGAACCGTGCACGGGTTCGAACATCGACGGGTATTTGCGTTCAGGGTTGATATTGGCCGATGGCGCCACGGCGATGGTGCCGGTGATGCCTGGCCCCAGATCGCTGAGGATGTCGCCGAACAGATTGCTGCCCACAACCACGTCGAAAATTTCAGGAGACATCACGAACCGCGCCGCCAGAATGTCGATATGGTACTGGTCCGTGCGGACTCGCGGATAGGCGCGGGCCATTTCAGCGAAACGCTCATCCCAATACGGCATCGAGTGAAACAGGCCGTTCGACTTGGTGGCCGAGGTGACGTGATTGCGGCCCAGCCTCTTGGCGAGTTCGAAGGCGTATCGCATCACGCGGTCGGTGCCGCGCCGGGTGAACACGCTGGTCTGCACCGCCATCTCGGCCTCGGTGTCCGCGAACATC
>JAGWOU010000131.1 GCA_028870815.1 Rhodospirillales bacterium
CGGCGTGTTCATGATCGTACGGATGTCTCCAGTAATTAACGCCGCGCCGGAGGCCATGGGCTTCATCACCATCATTGGTGCCAGCACGGCGTTCTTCGCCGCCACCATCGGCTGCGTGCAAAACGACATCAAACGCGTGATTGCCTATTCCACCTGCTCGCAGCTTGGCTACATGTTTTTGGCGGCGGGCGTGGGTGCGTATCCGGTGGCAATGTTCCACCTCATCAACCATGCGCTGTTCAAGGCGCTGCTGTTTCTTTCCGCCGGTTCAGTTATCCATGCCATGTCCGATGAGCAGGATATCCGCCTGATGGGCGGGCTGGGCGGCAAACTGCCCTTTACCTGCGCGATGATGCTCATCGGCTCGCTGGCGCTCATCGCGATCCCGCCTTTCTCCGGCTATTACTCGAAGGACGCGGTGCTGGAATCCGCCCTCGCCGCGCACACCGCCGCTGGCACTTACGGCTGGGTTTGCGGCACAGCGGCGGCGGGCCTCACGGCCTTTTACACCTCGCGCCTGTTCTTCCTGGTGTTCACTGGCAAGTCCCGTGCACCGAAACATGTGCAGGATCACGTGCATGAAAGTCCGCTGGTGATGCTGGTGCCGTTGCTGGTGCTGGCGGTGGGTTCTTTCAGCAGCGGCTTCGTGTTGGCGCCCTATTTCATCGGCGCGCAGTTCCACAACTTCTGGGGTAACTCCATCGTCGTGGCCGCCAATTCCGGCATGCTGAGCATGGAGAACGTCACCGGCCTGGCCAAGATGGCTCCGCTGCTGCTCGGCATCTTTGGCATCTTGGTGGCGGTTCTGTTTTACCTGCTGGTGCCGTCCCTGCCTGGGCGGCTCGCCCAGGGCATGGCGCCGGTCTATCGTTTTCTGCTGAACAAATGGTATTTCGACGAGATATACGATGCGCTTCTGGTACGGCCATCATTACGCCTCGCGAAATTCGCCTGGCGCAATGATGACCAAGTCATCGACGGCGTGCCGAACGGTCTAGCCGCGCTCACCTCCGACGCCTCGGCCCAAGCCGTGAAGCTGCAAACCGGCTCTATCGCGCTTTACGCCTTCATCATGCTGATCGGCCTGCTGGTCTTTGTCAGCCTCTTCATCTGGGTGAAGTGACCATGAACCAGCTCGGTTTCCCCATTCTTTCGCTCATTACCTACCTGCCTCTGGTTGGCGCGTTTCTGGTCGCCACGCTGGGCGGCGACGGTGAGAAATCCGCCTGCATGGCGCGCCGCATCGCGCTTGTGTTCTCTCTGATCGTGCTGGCGCTGGGCGTTTTTCTCTGGACGCAATTCAACCCCGCCATCGCCGGCTACCAGTTTGTAGAGGTGATGCCCTGGCTTTCAGGGATCAGCGTTGAATACCGCATGGGCGTGGATGGCATCAGCCTGTTCCTCATCCTGCTCACTTTGGCGCTTACCCCCATCGCCATTCTCGCCAGCCACGGCATCAAAACCAGCGCGCGTTCCTTCTTCGCGGCCATGCTGCTGCTGGAGACGATGACGGTTGGCATGTTCGCCGCCACGGAGTTCGTGCTGTTCTACGTTTTCTTCGAGGCCGTGCTGCTGCCGATGTATCTCATCATCGGCGTTTGGGGCGGGGAGAAGCGGGTTTACGCCGCGGTGAAGTTCTTCGTGTTCACCCTTGCCGGCTCGCTGTTCATGCTGCTGGCGGTTGTGTGGGTTTGGCGGAATCTCGGCACCACGAACATGGCGGTGATTGCCCATGCCAATATTCCGCCCAGCGCGCAAACCTGGCTGTTCCTGGCTTTCCTGGCGGCATTCGGCGTAAAGGCGGCGGTGTGGCCGCTGCACACCTGGCTGCCTGATGCCTATGGCGAGGCCCCGGTGCCGGGCACCATCATGCTGGCCGCGGTGCTTTCCAAAATGGGCGCTTACGGCTTTCTGCGCTTCGCGATCCCCATGCTGCCCAATGCCTCGGCCATGTTTGAGCCGCTGATGTTCGTGCTCGGCGTGGTGGCGGTCATCTACATCTCCTATGTCGCCCTGGCGCAGACGGACATGAAACGCATGATCGCCTATTCCTCGGTCGCGCATATGGGCGTCATCATCATCGGGTTGTTCACCTTCACGGTGGAAGGCATCGAGGGCGCGTTGTTCCAGATGCTCTCTCACGGCATCGTCATCGCGGGCCTGTTCATTTGTGGGGGCGTTCTCACCGCGCGCGGGCAGAGCCTGACGCTGAGGAATCTCGGCGGTCTTGCGCGCAACATGCCGGTTTTCGCGGCGGCGCTCATGCTGTTCACCTTGGCCAATATGGGTCTGCCCGGCACCTCCGGCTTCATCGGAGAGATTTTGGTAATTGTCGGCGCATTGAAGGTGAATTTCTGGGTCTCGCTGCTGGGCGGCGCCGGCATGGTGCTGGGCGTTACCTACTCGCTGGTGCTGGTGCGCGCCGTGCTGTTTGAGAAATACGCGCGGCCCGATCTCACCGGGCTGAAGGATCTCACCGGCCGTGAATATGCCATGCTGCTGCCGCTGGCGGTGCTGGTGATGTGGCTTGGTGTCTATCCCTCTAGCTTCACCCATGCTTTCGATGCCCCCATCGCCGCCCTGGTGCAGGCGCATACGGCCGCTCTCAATCCGCACACCGCAATCGCCATGGTGACCGCGCAATGACCGATTTTTATCCTCTCCTTCCGGCGCTTTTTCTGGCCATTGGCGGCATGGGTTTGCTGCTGGCCGGCCTGACCAAAGCAAACGCCACCCAGCCGGTCACGCTCAGCGCGATCACGCTGCTCATCGCCGCCGCCTTTCTTACGCTTACCGCGCCGGACGCGCTGCTGTTCGGCGGATTGCTGAAAACCAGCCTGTTCACCCGCTATGCCGATACGCTGATCTATCTCGGCGCCATCGCGGCCCTCATCCTCTCCCTGGATTATAACAAGCGCGAGGGGATTGCCCGGTTCGAATACCCGATCCTGGTGCTGTTCGCGGTGCTGGGCATGATCGTGATGATCTCCGCCGCCGACATGATGAGCCTCTATATCGGGTTTGAACTGCAATCACTGGCGCTTTACATCTGCGCTGCCCTGGCGCGGGATTCCGTGCGCTCCACTGAGGCAGGCCTGAAATATTTCGTCCTTGGCGCGCTGGCTTCCGGTCTGCTGCTATACGGCATCTCCCTGGTTTATGGCTTTGCCGGCACCACCAATTTCGCGGCCCTCGGCGGGGTGTTCCGGCAGGGTGCCGGGCTTGGCACCGTCGTCGGCGTGGTGTTCGTGCTGATCGGGCTGGCGTTCAAAATCTCCGCCGCGCCGTTCCACATGTGGGCGCCTGATGTTTACGAGGGCGCACCAAGCTCCGTTACCGCCCTGTTCGCCACCGCTCCAAAAACCGCCGCGCTGGCGTTGTTTCTCTCGGTTATGGCGGGCCCGTTCGCGCATCTCACCGGCCAGTGGGAAATGCTGATCCAGATCCTCGCCGTGCTGTCCATGATCATCGGCGCGCTGGCGGCCATTGGCCAGTCCAACATCAAGCGCCTGCTGGCTTATTCTTCGGTTGGGCATATGGGCTACGCGCTCATGGGCCTGGTCACGGGTACGGTGGCCGGCATCCAGGCGAGCCTGATCTATATCGCGATCTATGTCGTGATGTCTGCCGGCGCTTTCGCCTGCGTCATCGCCATGCGCCGCAATGGTCAGGCGGTGGAGCGGATCAGCGATCTCGCCGGGCTTGCCGGTGAGCATCCCGGCTTTGCCTTTGCCCTGGCGGTGTTCATGTGGTCCATGGCGGGCATTCCGCCGCTCGGCGGGTTTTTCGCCAAGCTCGTCGTGTTCTACACTGCCTTCAACGCCGGGTATGACGCGCTGACCATCATCGGTATCATCACCAGCGTCATCAGCGCCTTCTACTATCTGCGCGTGATCAAGGTGATGTATTTCGACAAGGGCCGCCCGCAATTCGACAAGACCTCCGCTGGTGCGGGTTTTGTGATGGCCGTGGGCGCCTTCGCCGTTATCGTGTTCGTTGCCGTTCCTGGCCCGCTTATGGCGGTCGCCGGCGCTGCCGCGAAGGCCCTGATGGGTTGAACCTCTGGCGGCTGGAACAGCATGCCGAGCTTGCTTCCACCTCTGACGAAGCTGTGCGGCGGGCCAAGGCTGGCGAGCCTGCCGGGCTCGCCGTTCTGGCTTTAAGGCAGACGGCCGGGCGCGGCTCACGCGGCCGGGTTTGGGCCGCGCCTGAGGGCAATCTCAACCTTTCCGTATTGCTCCGCCCGACGCGCCCCGCCGCCGAGGCCGGGCTGTTTTCCCTTATTTCGGGCCTGGCTGTGGTGGAAGCGCTGGAAGGGCTGGGCGCCAGTTCGCTTTCCTTAAAGTGGCCAAACGACATTTTATGCGCCGGCGCGAAGCTGGCAGGTATTCTCATCGACGCTTCACCGAATGGCGCGGGGCTGGACTGGCTGGTGCTCGGCATCGGCGTCAATCTCAAATCCTCTCCCGAGATTCCTGGCCGCCGTACCACCGCCCTTGCCATCCAAGGGTTGGACATATCCGCGCAGGCCGCCGCCTGGGCCGTTCTCGCGGGGCTGGACCGCTGGAGTGGCACCACAGGCGCGGCCATCCGCGCCGCATGGCTGGCCAAGGCCCACCCCCTCGGCACAAAGCTGGAGATCACCTATGGCGGCCAGCGCCGTTCCGGCTCTTTCGCCGGGCTCTCCACCTATGGCGAATTGCTGTTGCAGTGCGAAGATCGTATCGAGACGATCAATACCGGCGAAGTTCTATTGGCGGATCGTTAACTCTTGGAGGGCGCATGATTCTGGTCATCGACGCGGGCAACACCAATATCGTGTTCGCGGTGCATGACGGCGCGGAATGGCGCGGCAATTGGCGCCTGGCAACTTCTGCCCTGCGCACGTCGGACGAATACGGCGTATGGCTGGAGATTTTACTGCACCGCGCCGGTATCTCCGCCAAGGATATCACTGGAACCGTAATCGGCACCGTGGTGCCGGCTGCACTTTACCATTTGCGCCGTCTTTGTCGCGAATGGTACCTCACCGAGCCGCTGGTCGCCCGTGCCTCGTTGGATTGGGGGTTCGAGATTAAGACCGACAGCCCGGAGGGCGTGGGCGCGGATCGCCTGCTGAACGCGTTGGCGGCCCATGCGCATTACCAGGGCCCGCTGGTGGTGGTGGATTTCGGCACCGCCACCACTTTCGACGTGGTGGACGAAACCGGCGCCTATATCGGCGGCGCGATTTCGCCTGGCATCAATCTATCTATTGAGGCACTGCACCAGGCCGCCGCCCGGCTGCCGCGCATCGGCATCGGCCGGCCGCATATGGTCATCGGGCGCGATACCGTGCCCGCCATGCAGTCGGGCGTATATTGGGGCTATATCGGCCTCATCGAGGGGCTGCTGGCGCGCATCGAGGGCGAGTTCGGCGCCCCGCTGAAGGCCATCGCCACCGGCGGGCTGGCCCCGCTTTTCGCGGAGGGGACGAGCAAATTCACCGCCATCGCCCCAGACCTGACTTTGGAAGGGTTGCGCCTGCTCTCCTTGCGCAATAAGCCACCAGCCTTGCCGCGCGACCGGGCGCGGTTCGTGGAAACAGACTGATAAGGGATAGGAGCAGACCCGTTCGTGGCCAAATCCAGTGGCAAGACAGCTTCCGTCATAGACGAGGCTGATTCAGGTTTCATCTTTGTGCCGCTTGGCGGCACCGGCGAGATCGGGATGAACCTGAACCTCTATGGCTGCGACGGCGCCTGGCTGGCGGTGGATTGTGGCATGGGCTTCTCCGGGCCGGATAACCCCGAGACGGAAATCCTGCTGCCGGACCCGGCCTTCATCGCGCAGCAGCGGGATGATCTGCTGGGCATCGTCATCACCCACGCGCATGAGGACCATATTGGCGGCGTCGCCCGGCTTTGGCCGCAATTGCGCTGCCCGGTTTATGCCACACCCTTCGCCGCCGCCGTTATCCGCCGCAAGCTACAGGAA
>JAGWOU010000132.1 GCA_028870815.1 Rhodospirillales bacterium
ACCGCGCCGACGCGCACGCCGGTTTCCTCGAACACTTCCCGGCGCACCGCATCTTCCAGGCTCTCGCCCGGCTCCACGAAGCCGGCGAGGGTGGAATACATATTCTTCTCCAGCGGAAACCGGTGCGACTGGCCAAGCAGCGCCTGGTCGCCGCGCGTCGCCAGCATGATCACGGCGGAATCCGTGCGCGGAAAATGCGCCGTGCCACAAGCCGCGCAAGCGAGCACCCAGCCGGCGCGCGCCGGCTGCATCGCGCCGCCACAGAGCGGACAGAATTTATGCGCGCGGCGCCAGTTGAACATGCCACGCGCCGTCGCCAGCAAGGTGGCATCCAACTCTGGCAGCAACGCATTCACCCCGCGCAGCGGCACGAAATCCTCTTGCACCACCCCGTCCGGCAGTGCTTCGCCGGTCACGTCACAGGCGAAATAGGCGATCCCCTCGGCCAGACCTAGGAACAGATCCGGCGCGCGGAATGGTGCGAGCAGCCGCGCACGCGGGGCCTCATTGTCCTCCACCAGCACCTGGCCATCATGCAGCAGCACCACCCGGCTCGCCGCATCGGCCCCGGCGCGTTCCTGCCAGGCCGCGTCCTCGCGCAGCTGCGCGGCCCGGTCCAGCGCCCCGCCGCTATAATGATTCGGCTGATCTTTCATGGTAAAATCCATGCCTGCTCATGTGGCATGCCCCCTTTGCCCTGCCAAGCTTGCATCCAGACGCCGCACAGGCGATAATCGGCACGGGAGATCGGCGGCGGACATCGCGGCCCGCCAACCTGGTCAGGGCCGGAAGGCAGCAGCCACAACGGATTTCGCATGGGTCGTTGTCCGGTCTCCCACCTGAATTTCTGCACCAAGGTCCGCGCCGCACATGGGTTTGTTCGACGACGAAGCGCCAGACGCCCCGCCGCCGGGCCCCAACCTCTTTGGCGACGAGCCCGCGCAGGAGGCCCCCAAAGCCGCCGCGTATCGGGTTTTGGCCCGCAAATACCGCCCCACCACATTCGACGATCTGATCGGCCAGGAAGCCCTAGTGCGCACGCTGCGCAACGCTTTCGCCATGAATCGCATCGCCCATGCCTTCATGCTCACCGGTGTGCGCGGGGTGGGTAAAACCACAACGGCGCGCATTCTGGCCCGCGCCCTCAACTGCACCGGGCCGGATGGCACCGGCGGCCCCACGCCGGACCCATGCGGCGTCTGCGATAATTGCAAAGCCATCCTGGCCGACCGCCACCCGGACGTGGTGGAGATGGACGCCGCCTCCAATACCGGCGTGGACGATGTGCGCGAGATCATCGAGGCCACGCGCTTCAAACCGCTCTCGGCGCGCGTGAAAGTGTTCATCATCGACGAGGTGCACATGCTCTCCAAGGCGGCGTTCAACGCGCTGCTGAAAACGCTGGAGGAGCCGCCGCCCCACATTAAATTCGTGCTGGCCACCACCGAGATCCGCAAGGTGCCCATCACCGTGCTCTCGCGCTGCCAGCGTTACGACCTGCGACGCGTGCCAGTGGAAATGCTCACCGCGCATTTCACCCGCATCGCGCAGCAGGAACAGGTGGCGATTTCCGAAGCCGCCCTCACCCATATCGCCCGCGCTGCGGATGGTTCGGTGCGCGACGGTCTTTCCCTGCTGGACCAAGCCATTGCGCGCGGTGCCGAGGGTGGCGGCGAAATCTCCGCACCCATGGTGGCGGAGATGCTCGGCCTCGCGGATCGCGGTTTCGTGTTCGACCTGATGGACGCCGTGGTGAAAGGCGACGTCCAGGCCGCCTTGAAAATCTCCGATGATTCCTACGAACGCGGCGCCGATCCCGGCGTGCTGCTCTCTGATTTGCTCGGTCTCGCGCATCTCATCACGCGCATGAAATCCGTGCCCGCTTTGGCCAAAAGCACCGCCTTGCCGGAGATGGAGCGCACGCGCGGCACCGCATTCGCGGACCTGCTTTCCATCCCCTTCCTCGGCCGGCTCTGGCAAATGTTGTTGAAAGGCTTGCAGGAAGTTGAAACCGCGCCGGACCGCCGCGCGGGTGCGGAGATGATTCTCATTCGCCTCTGCCATGTCTCGGATTTGCCGCCGCCGGGCGAACTGGTGAAGAAGCTAACCGAAAACCCCACCGCCACGCTTGGCGGCACGCCCTCCGGCGGCCCTGGCGGCGGCGGGGCGCGCGCGGTCGCCAACGGCAATGTGGTGATGCAGGAGGCCGCCCCGCGCTCCCTCAGCTTCCGCGATGTGGTGGCGCTCGCGCAGGTGAAACGGGACGTGATGCTGTACGCGCATCTGCGCCAATCCGTGCATCTGGTGCGCTTTGCCCCGCCGGTGATCGAGATGCGTCTGGCCGAGGATCATCCGCGCGATCTCATTGCCAAACTCTCCCGCATGCTGGAGGAGGAAACCGGGCGGCGCTGGACCATCGCCCTCTCCAACCTGCCGGGCGAACCCACCATCGACGAACAGGAAGGTGTGGCCACCGCCAAAGCGCGGGACGAAGCCCTGGCGCATCCTCTGGTGCAGGCCATTCTGGCGCAATTCCCGGGCGCCAAGGCGGAAACGCCGCACGAACCCGAAGCGGAACCCGACCTGCCCGCCGATTGGGCGGCACTGGTTCCGCCCGACGAGCTTTATGAAGGAGATGAGTAAATGAAGAACATCGCCGGCCTGATGAAACAGGCCCAGCAGATGCAGCAGAAAATGGCCGACATGCAGGCCAAGATGGAGGCCACCGAGATGGAAGGCGTGGCCGGCGCGGGCCTCGTGAAAATTGTGCTCTCCGGCAAGGGCGCGCTGAGAAGCGTGAAGATCGACCCCAAGCTGATCGACCCCGCCGAGACGGAGATGCTGGAAGACCTCATCGCCGCCGCCCATGCGGATGCCAAATCCAAGCTGGACGCGATGATGGAATCCGAGACCAAGAACGCCATGGGCGGCATGAGCCTGCCGCCGGGAATGAAACTTCCCTTCTAAACCAGCCACGGGACAGATGGGCGGACCTGAACTCGAAAACCTGATCGGCTTGTTTGCGCGTCTGCCGGGGCTTGGCCCCCGCAGCGCGCGGCGCATTGTGCTGAAGCTGCTGCGGGAGCGAGAAAACGGCCTGCTGCCGCTGGCCGAGGCGCTGCGCTCGGCCGCCGCCTCGGTCCGCACCTGCACAAACTGCGGCAATCTCGATTCATCCGACCCCTGCGCCATCTGCGCCGAGCCCCTGCGCGAGTCCCGCATCTGCGTGGTCGAAAATATCGCGGATCTTTGGGCGCTGGAACGTGCGCATGTCTATCGCGGCAAATACCATGTGCTGGGCGGCACGCTCTCGGCGCTTTCAGGGCGCGGACCGGAAGATCTCGCCATCGCCCCGCTGCTGAAACGGCTGGAACAAGGTGGCATCGAGGAAATCATCCTCGCTTTGCCCGCCACCGTGGAAGGTGCGGCCACCGCCCACTACCTCACTGAACGGCTGCGCCGCTTCGCCATTCCCCTATCCCGCCTCGCCCAGGGCGTTCCCATCGGCGGCGCCATCGAAATTTTGGACGAAGGCACGCTGGCAACCGCCCTGCGCGCCAGAGGAGCCGCTTAACCGCCTATGAATACCCTCGACGATACCCTCGACCCCGCCGACTGGTCCGCCCTTCGCGCCCTCGGCCATAAAATGCTGGACGACATGGTGGACCACCTCGCCACCATTCGCGAACAACCCGTCTGGCGCCCAATGCCGGAGGCTGTGCGGCAATCCTTCGCCGCCCCCCTGTCCAGCACCGGCACGGATGTGGAAACCCTCTACACCCGCTTCACGGCGGAGATTCAGCCTTATGTCACTGGCAATCTCCACCCCCGCTTCATGGGCTGGGTGCATGGCGGCGGCAACCCGGTTTCCATGCTGGCGGAATTGCTGGCCGGCGCCATGAACGCGAATTGCGGCGGGCGAAACCATATCGGCATCGTGGTGGAACGGCAGGTAATCGCCTGGGCGGCTGAAATGCTGGGCATGCCCGCGCAAACCTCCGGCGTGCTGCTCACCGGCTCCTCCATGGCGAATTTCTGCGCCGTGCTCTGCGCCAAGCAGAAGGCGCTGGGCGAGGCCGGGCACGAAACCGGCGTCAACGGCGCCAAACTCACGGCCTATGCCTCGGCGGGCGTGCATCGCTGTGTCACCGGCGCGTTGGACATGGCTGGTTTTGGCCGCTCCGTCCTGCGCAAAATCCCCGTCGATGCCGATTGCCGCACGGATATGGCCAAGCTCCGCGCGGCCATCGCGGCGGACAAGGCGGCGGGCTTCACCCCGTTCCTCATCGCCGCCACCGCCGGCAGCGTGGATACAGGCGCGTTCGACGATCTGAACGCAGCCGCGGACATCGCCGCCGCTGAAACCGCCTGGTTCCATGTGGACGGCGCCTTTGGCGCGCTAGCCGCCCTCTCCCCAGCCAAGCGCCACCTCACCGCGGGGCTGGGCCGGGCGGATTCCATCGCTTTCGATTTCCATAAATGGGCGCAGGTCACCTATTCTTGCGGCTGCTTGCTGGTGCGCGACCCGGCCATCCACAACGCCACCTTCGCCCAACCCACCAATTATCTCGCCGCCGCCCCGCGCGGCCTGGCTGGTGGCTTCCCCTGGCCGTGCGATCTGGGGCCGGACCTCTCACGCGGTTTCTCAGCCTTGAAAGTGTGGATGACCCTCTCCGCCTACGGCACGGAAGGCTTGGCGAAGGTCGTGGATAATAGCTGCGCCCTGGCCAGCCGCCTCGCCGAAAAGGTGCAGGCAACCCCCCGTCTCATTTTGCTGGCCCCGACGGCGCTCAACATCGTCTGTTTCGGGATCGAGGGTAAAACCAGCCAGGAGATTCTGGACCTGGTGGCCGACCTACAGGAAGACGGGCTATTCGCCCCCTCCACCACCATTATCAATGGACAAACCGCCATACGCTGCGCCATCGTGAACCACCGCACCACGGCGGATGACATCGACGCGCTGGTGGCGGAGATTTTACGGCGTCTTTAGAGCGCGATGACTTTAGGTTCGCTCGCTTTGCGAGCGAACCTAAAGTCATCGCGCTCTAATTCATTGATTCAGAGACGGATTCAGACATGAGAGCGATCGCTGGGGCGATTCGATCTCATGTCATCCGGCTCTAGCCGCACCGCGACGCTCTGCGCATGGGCGTCCAGCCCCTCGGCCTGCGCCAGCGTAACCGCCATCGCCCCCAACCGGCCCAAGCCCTGGGCCGGAACATGGGCGTATGTGGTGCGCTTCATGAAATCATAAACGGACAGGCCCGAGGCGAAACGGGCGGTGCCGGATGTGGGCAGCACATGGTTCGGCCCGATGATATAGTCGCCCATCGCTTCCGGCGTATTGCGGCCCAAAAACACCGCCCCGGCATGGCGAACCTTGGCGAAAACCGGCTCCGGGTCCGCCAGCATCAATTGTAGATGTTCCGGCGCCACGCGGTTTGAAATCTCAACCGCCTCGTCCCAGTTTCGCACCAGGATAATCGCGCCATGGCGGCGCCAGCTCGTCCCGGCGATCTCCTTGCGCGGCAGGGTTTCCAGCGCCTGCGCCACAGATTTTTCCACCGCTTCGGCCAGCGTGGCGCTATTCGTCACCAGAATGGACTGCGCGTCCTCGTCATGCTCGGCCTGGGCCAGAAGGTCATAAGCCAACTGCTCCGGGTCGCAGCCTTCATCCGCGATGATCAGCACCTCGGACGGCCCGGCGATGGAGTCGATCCCCACCTGCCCGAACACCTGGCGCTTGGCTTCCGCCACATAGGCGTTTCCGGGGCCCACAATCCGGTCCACCCGCTGGATGGTCGCGGTGCCATAGGCCAAGGCCGCCACCGCTTGCGCCCCGCCCACACGGTAAATCTCGGTAATTCCGGCCACATTCGCCGCCGTGAGCACATAAGGGTTCAGCACGCCATCCGGTGCGGGCACCACCATCGCGATGCGCTCCACCCCGGCCACCTTGGCGGGAACGGCGT
>JAGWOU010000133.1 GCA_028870815.1 Rhodospirillales bacterium
GGCGGGTTCGGCGTTTCGGGCGGGCAGGCGCAGCGCATCGCCATCGCCCGCGCGTTTTTGAAGGACGCGCCCTTGCTGCTGCTGGACGAGCCGACCTCGCATTTGGACCCCGCGGTGGAGCGCGATATTTTGGAAAGCCTGAAACACCTCGCCGCCGGGCGCACCGTGGTGTTGGCCACGCATTCCAGCCAGGCCATGGATTTCGCCAAGACGATAGGCGCCAAGCGGATAGACCTGGACGCCTTGCGCTACGCCAGCTGGCGGGGGGTGGTGGCATGAGCCCGGTGACGCGCGTTACGCTGCTATGGGCGCGGCACCCTGGCTGGCTTTTGCTGGCGGTTTTGCTTTCGCTCGGCGCGCTTGTGGCGGGGGTGATGCTAATGGGACTCTCCGGCCATGTGCTGGCGGTGGAGATCGCCGGTGGCGTGCTCGCGGTGCCGGCCCTGCTGGAACTGACCGGCGTTGCCCGCGTGGTGCTGCGCTATGCCGAACGTGTGGTGGGCCATGAAGCGATTTTCCGCGCGCTGGCGGATTTGCGGGTGTGGATGTTCCGTGGCCTGGCGCTGAGTGCCGCCGGTGGGCTGGGCTTACGCCGCTCCGGCGATGCGTTGGCCCGGCTGGTGAACGATGTGGAAACGCTGGACGGGTTGTTCCTGCGCGCTTTTGTGCCGCTGCTGGGCGCCGTTGTGCTGGTGCCGATTCTGGCCTGGGTGTTGGAGCGCGAGCACGGGCTGGCCGTGCTGGTGCTGCTGCCGTTCTGCTTCGTGGCGTTTTGGGCGCCCTGGCGCGCGGCGCGGGCTGCGGGGGCAAATGCGGGCAGGGCGGGGCTGGCCATGGCGGGCCTGCGCACCGCCGCGCTTGATGCGCTGCATGGCCTGCGGGAAGTGAAGATTTTTGCTGCCGAGGGCCGCATGCTGGCCGAGGTGCAGGCGCGCGAGGCGCAGCTTTTGGCCGCGCAGCGGGAACTGGCGGCGGAAGGGGCGCGGCTGAACGCCCTGGCCTTCATTGCCGCGCAGGGCGGCATTTTGCTGGCGATCATTTTGGGCTTCTTCGGCCTGCCGCTTAGAGCCGTGGCGGCCGTGCTGGTGCTTACCGCCGCGTTCGAGGCAGTTTTGGGCCTGCCCCGCGCTGGGTTGCTCTATGGCCAGGCCAAAAAAGCCGCCGCCCGCGTGGTGCAGGCGGCGGAGGCTGGCCCGCCAGTGCCAGAACCCGCCGCGCCAGCGCCGATGCCAAGTCGCAACGCCGTCACTTTCGAGCATGTGAGCTTCCGCTACGCGCCGGACCGGCCTTGGGTGTTTGAAAACCTCTCGCTGCAACTGCCGGAAGGCTCGCGCACTGCCGTGCTTGGGCCGTCAGGGGCTGGCAAATCCACCATCGCGGCGCTGCTGCTGAAACTGGTGCGGCCGGTGAGCGGGCAGATCCGCTTTGGCGGCACCGACATCGCGCAATTGCCGGCGGCGGCGCTGCGCCACCGTATCGCCTATCTGGGGCAGACGACGCATCTCTTCGCGGACAGCATTCGCAACAATCTGCTGTTGGGGGACCCAGCGGCGGACGAGGCCAGGCTTTGGGAGGTGCTGGAAGCGGTACAGATGGCCGAAACGGTTAAGGCTCTGCCCGATGGGCTGGATAGCTGGCTGGGCGAGGGCGGCGCCACGGTTTCCGGCGGACAGGGGCGGCGTTTGGCCTTGGCGCGCACGTTGCTGATGAACGCGCCGGTGATTCTGCTGGATGAGCCTTGCGCCGGGCTGGATGCCGCGACGGAGCAGGAATTCTTCCGGGTGTTCAACGCCGCCACGGAGGGTAAGACCGTGTTTCTGATCCTCCACCGCCTGACCGGCGTTGAGCAATTGGACCGGATATGGCGCTTCACCGGCGGCTCGCTGGTGGCGGCGGCGGGCTAATCACGGCTCGGCATAGCTCCTTGAGCGCGCGAGAGCCACGAGCCCAAGGTCCAGCGTGAACACCAGCGGCAAGGCCGCGGATATCGCAGCACCTTGCAGGCCGGGAAATCTCAGCTTCAGGGCAAGTATCGCCAAGGTGAGCAGCAGCAGGGCGCTAGAGACGTAAAATGCCCTGTTGCCCTTCGGGTCCGCCGGGACGCGGTAGCCATAAAGTGCCGCCTTTCCGTTCACGGCGTGGTTGGTGAGGATGAGGGCGAATATGCCCTCCACCAGCATAAGCGCGGGCAGGACTTTTTGCGGCCAGGCCAGCGCCGGTGCGTAGGTATGTAGATAGATCAAGAAATCGTAGGAGAAATGGAAGGCTATGGGCACGACGATGGCCAGCAGCACCATCCGGTCATCCGAGCCTTTCGGGCTCTGCCAGGACAGCGCCATGAAAGAGCCCATGGTGAAACCGAAGATCGCGTGCATGGGCACCGCCGAGAGTGCCCTGACGACCCAGACAAAAAACCCGCCGCCCAGCACGTAGAGCTTGGTCTCGAACACCGCGAAGCCGAGAGAGCAGCCCACCGCGATGAGAATCGCGATGCCGGGACCAATCTCATTGCGTTCGCGCTTGCCAAAGCGGTTGATGGCGGCGAACTTTACCAGTTCCTCCGGCACGGCGGCCAGCAGCAAGGCGCGTATGCAGGCATGGGCCATTGGGGCAAGCCCGGTTTCCGGCACCAGCGATTCCAATAATTCAATCACCAGCGCCAATAAAGCAAAGCGCGCGCCAAGCCTAAACAGCCGTTTGCGGGTGGTCTGCGGCAGCCGGACATTCACCTTGATGGCCGCGATTTCCCACAATGCCAGGGCTGGGAGGATCGCGATTAAAAAGCTGAGCACGCGGGAATCCTTGTGATTGCGAAGGCGAACGGCATTTTCATGGCCCAGGCGCTTTTTACAACCATCGCGTGCATCATTTTTTCTTGAAGCCGGCGGATCGATCCCTATAATAACTGACGTCCGGCCGCCTCAGCGAGGGGTTGGACGCTCATCCGGTTCGCCAGATCGGGAACCGAACGGGCAGTTAAAATTCTGTGACTATAATTGTGTGACATACCTTGCTTTTGAAGGAGGTTGAAAATGACCTATGATTTCGCGCCGCTTTTCCGCACCGCTGTGGGCTTCGACCGGCTTGCCCGGCTTGTGGATACGCTGCCGCAAGAAGTGACGAGTTATCCGCCCTACAATATCGAGAAACTTGGCGAGGACAGCTACCGTGTTAGCCTTGCTGTCGCGGGGTTTGCGCCGGAGGATATCGAGCTGACGGTGAAGGATAACGCGCTGCTGGTTGCAGGCCGCGTGGCCGAGGAGGCCGCGAAGGGCGAGTTCCTGCATCGCGGCATCGCCGCCCGCGCGTTCCAGCGCCGATTCGTGCTTGCCGAGCATATGGTGGTGGAGGGAGCGGAGCTGGTGAACGGCCTGCTGAATGTAAGCCTGCGCCGCGTGGTGCCGGAAAGTGCCAAGCCGCGCCGGATTGAGATTAGCACGGCCAAGGCTGCCAACCAGACGATTGAGGCGCCGCAGCTTCCGCACGCGGCGTAAATTCAAAATACGAAGGGGGCCAAATGGCCCCCTTTTTTGTTTCGCTTATTCCGCCATCGCCGAGGCTTCGGAGCGCGTGGCGCCCACACGCGCCGCCAGCGAGGAGGCGAGGAACGGGTCCAACGCGCCATCCAGCACCGCGGCGGGGTTGCCGGATTCGTAGTTGCTGCGCAGATCTTTCACTAGCTGATACGGGGCGAGCACGTAGGAACGTATTTGGTGGCCCCAGCCGATATCGGTTTTGGCGGCTTCCGTCGCCGCGGAGGCGGCTTCGCGTTTCTGCAATTCCTGCTCATAGAGCCGGGCTTTCAGCATGTTCATCGCGGTGGCGCGGTTGCGGTGCTGGGAACGGTCCGTCTGGCAGGCGACGATGATGCCGGACGGCACGTGGGTGATGCGGATGGCCGATTCGGTCTTGTTCACGTGCTGGCCGCCGGCACCGGAGGCGCGGAACGTGTCCACCTTCAAATCTGCAGGGTTGATCTCGATTTCGATCGAATCGTCCACCACCGGATAGACCCACACGCTGGCGAAGCTGGTCTGGCGGCGGGCATTGGCGTCAAACGGCGAGATGCGGACGAGCCGGTGCACGCCGGCCTCGGTTTTCAGCCAGCCATAGGCGTTGGTGCCGGAGATCTGGATTGTCATGGATTTGATCCCGGCCTGTTCGCCTTCGGATTCTTCCATGATCTCGCTCTTGAAACCCTTACGCTCGGCCCAGCGCAGATACATGCGCGCCAGCATCTGCGCCCAGTCCTGCGCCTCGGTGCCGCCGGCGCCGGCATTGATTTCCACGAAGGCGTCGCGGCTATCGGCCTCGCCGGAGAGCAGGGATTCGATCTCCTTCTCCTTGGCGGTGCCGGCCAGGCGTTCCAGCGTGGCCAGGCCATCCTTCACCATCGCCTCGTCGGCCTCAGCCTCGGCCAGCTCGATCAACTCTAGCGTGTCCTTCGCTTCGGCTTCGATGGCGTTCACGCCATCCACCATCGAGGACAGCCGGTTACGCTCGCGCATCACCGCTTGCGCGGCCTCGGCATCGTTCCAGAGATTCGGGTCTTCGGCGCGGTGGTTCAGCTCAGCGAGCTTGAGAACAGCGGCATCCCAGTCAAAGATGCCTCCTCAGCAGGGCGACCGAGCGGCCGATCTGCTCATGCAATTGGTCTGATTCAGCGGACATTCGCGCGATATACGCCTGGGCGGGCGGAATTGGTAGGGGCTTTGCCGAGCCGTCTTGCCAAGCGGGGGCGGGGTTGCGATGCAGGGGCACATGAACGCCACGCTTCTGGTTGTGCTCACGGCACTTTGTTTCCGGCTCGTGCTGGCCGGCGGCTCCGGCCTTGGCATAGACGAAAGCTATATGGCGGCGGCGAGCCGACATTTCGCGCTGTCCTATTTCGACCATCCGCTGGCCTCCTGGTGGCTGGAACTGGCCTCGCGGAGCCTTTTCGGCTCGGCGGCGCCGATTGTGGTGCGGCTGCCTTTTGTGGCGCTCTCAGGGCTGTCCTCCTGGCTGCTTTACCTCGTCACCAAGCGGTTGTTCGGGCAGAAAGCAGGGTTCTGGGCGGTGGTAGCCTATTCCATTGCGCCGGTATTCTCATTGGCGTTTGGCAGCTGGGTGCTGCCGGACGGGCCGCTGAACGCCGCGTTGCTGGGGTTTCTCTACGCGCTGGTTCGCGCGCTGGGGCTGCCGGATGCGCGCCCGTCGCTGCGCTGGTGGCTGGCGGCGGGGGTGTTCGCCGGGTTGGCGATGCTCTCCAAATACAACGCCGCTTTGGTGCTGGCGGGTGCTGCTTTGGGCGTGCTGCTGGACCCGGCCGGACGGCGTGAGCTGCGGCAGCCCTGGCCTTGGGTGGGTGTTGCGCTGGCGCTGGCACTGTTCTCGCCGGTGATTATCTGGAATGCCCAGCACCATTGGGCGAGTTTTAACTACCAGGGCGGGCGGGCCACAGGCTTGCGGCTGCGCCCGTTGATGCCACTTACCGTTTGGGGCGGCGAGGCGCTTTATGTGTTGCCCTGGCTGTGGGTGCCGATGGTCTGGCTGCTGGCGCGTGGCCTTGCCGCCGGGCCCGCCAAACGTGTCTCCTGGCTGTTGGCCTGGGCCGCGATTATTCCGGTGCTGCTTTTCGCCGTCGTGGGGCTGTGGTCGCGTACGCATATTCTGTTTCACTGGGCCGCACCCGGATATCTGATGCTGTTTCCGCTGCTGGGGGACTGGGCGACGCGGCGCTCACCGCGGCTTCTGGGCGGCGTGGCGGCGGTCTCGGGTGCGCTGCTGGGCTTGGCGGCGCTGATTATCGTGGCGCTGGTGCAGTTTGGCCTGCCCCCGGCGCTGGCTTTGTCTTTCAAGCCGGGCAAATCGCCCATGTTGCAGGCGATAGACTGGACCGGGCTGGGGCGGCAATTGCCGCCGGGGATTGACGCCGTGGCGGCGCAACGCTGGTTCGACGCGGGCAAGATCGGCTACGGGCTTTTGCGCG
>JAGWOU010000134.1 GCA_028870815.1 Rhodospirillales bacterium
CCCCCGCAAGAGGCCAGCGCCAGAAGAGGAAGTGCGAAGGCGAGTTTTTTCATTCAGATGCTCCAGCCTCTGTTACATTTGGCCGCCCGGCGACATCACCCCGGGCGAAGCGGAAATCAAAATTGCAGAATTCGCAGGTCATCACGATCTGCCCCTCCACCGCCATATGGTCGAGATCATCCTGGTTGAAGCCTTCCAGAATACCGCCCAAGCGCTGGCGCGAACAGCGGCAGCCGAAGCTGAGCGCGCGCGGTTTGGAAACCGCCACACCCTCGCCATGGAACAGGCGGTACAGCAGGCGTTCGGGGGAAAGCGCATCGTCCAGCAATTCCTCGCTGGTGATCGTCTCGGCCAGAATGCTCGCGGTGCGCCAGGCCTCGCTCTGCTCCGCCTCGGAAAGCTCCTTCCCCACGCCGCCCGCTCCCGCCACGCGCTCCAGCACCAGAGCGGAGGCGCGCCAGCCCACTCCGGTTTCGGCTGCCGCCAGGAAGATTCGCGCGGGCAGCTGCTCGGAGGTATTGAAATAATACTCCGCCATCTCGGCCAGCGTTTCGCCCTCGATGGCCACGATCCCCTGGCTCGGGTCCTTGTCCAGCCCCTGGTCCACGGTGAAGGCAATGTAGCCGTTACCCAGTAATTGCCGGGCAGAGGCATCCTCGGGAATTTCGGCATTCTCGGCCACCCGAACATAGCCGCGCAGGGCGCCGGCCTCCGTGCAATCCACCACCAACATCGGCACCGGGCCGTCGCCACGGATCTGGATGGAGAAGGAACCTTTGAACTTCAACGCGGTGGAAAGCCCCGCCGCCAGCGCCAACGCCTGGCCCAGCAGCGCACGCACCGGGGCGGAATGCTCATGGCGGGAGAGCAGCGTGGCCCCCAACGGCCCCAGCCGCACCAACCGCCCGCGCACCGGGCGTTCGGGCAAATAGAAAGGTGTCACGCCTCGCGGCACGGAAAGGTCCGGCACCTGGGGCCGGGTCGAATCAAGAAACGCGGGAAGCTCTGTCATGATGACTGTGAGATAAGCATGTTTTGCCGCCGTTGCCATAAGGCTGGGGCCGGGCTAGCGGTTTCCCATGGCCAACGACACCACCGCCGATCTCGGCGCCCATGTGAAGAGATTTCCCCGCGCCAGCGTGCTGGTGGTGGGAGACGCGATGCTTGACCGCTATGTTTACGGCGATGTCGGCCGCGTCAGCCCCGAGGCGCCGGTGCCCATCCTCACCGTCTCCCGCGAAGTCGCGATGCCGGGCGGCGCCGGGAACGTGGTGCGCAACCTTACAGCACTCGATGCCTCGGCCGCCTTCGTCTCGGTGGTGGGCGACGACCAGGCGGGTTCCGACCTTACCGGCCTCATCGGCGGGCAGCAGCGCGTGGAGCCATGGCTGCTGGTGCAAAATGGCCGCACCACAACGCTGAAGACACGTTATATCGCCCAAGGCCAGCACCTCATTCGCGCTGACCGCGAGGAAACGCTGGCGCTGCCGGAGAAACTCTCCGAACGGCTAGTGCGGATCGCGTTGGACGCAATGGCCGCCACCACGGTCACCGTGCTCTCGGATTATCGCAAGGGCGTGTTGAGCGCGCCGGTCTGCGCCGCGCTGATCGAGGGTGCGAAGAAACTCGGACGCCGGATCATCGTGGACCCCAAGGGGCGCGATTATGCCCGCTACCGGGGCGCGGATATCGTCACCCCCAACCGCCGGGAATTGGCCGAGGCCACCGACATGCCGGTGGAGAACGAAGCCGAGATCATGGCGGCGGCAAGATCATTACTACATCGCCACGCTTTCGGCGCCGTATTGGTCACCCGCTCGGAAGACGGCATGACCCTGGTTACGGAGGATGAGGTACGGCATTACCCCGGCGAGGCGCGGGAAGTGTTCGATGTCTCCGGCGCGGGCGATACGGTTGTGGCCGCGCTTGCCACCGCGCTGGCTGTCGAGGTGCCTCTGCCGGAGGCCGCGCGGCTGGCTAACATCGCAGCGGGCATCGTGGTCGGTAAGGTCGGCACCGCCGTGGCTCGGCCTTCCGATCTTCTCGCCGCCATCGCGCCCGCCACCGGCGCGCTGCAAAAGGTCGTCACCCCCTCCGCAGCAGCCGAGGCCGCCGAGCGCTGGCGCCTGCGGGGCTATAAGGTCGGCTTCACCAATGGCTGTTTCGACCTGCTGCACCCAGGCCATGTGCATCTGCTGGAACAATGCCGGGCGATGTGCGACCGGCTGATCGTGGGCATCAATGCCGACGCCTCGGTGAAGCGGCTGAAAGGCCCAACCCGCCCGGCCCAGGGTGAGGCCGCGCGGGCCGCCGTGCTGGCCTCGCTCTCCTCCGTCGATCTCGTTTGCCTGTTCGAAGAGGATACGCCGATCGAACTGATCAAACAGATCAGGCCGGACCTGCTGATTAAGGGCGCCGACTACACCCGCGAGACAGTGGTGGGCGCAGACCTCGTGGAAAGCTGGGGCGGCAGCGTGGCCTTGGCGCAATTGCTGCCCGGCCACTCCACCACCGCCACGCTGGCGCGGCTGCGCGGCTGATGGCGCTGCCCATCGGCCCGGAGGTGGACACTTGGCCCCGGCCTCTGCCCTCCCGCCAGAAATTCACCGGCAACCGTGTAACGCTGGAGCCGCTTGCCCGCCGCCATGCGCGGGAATTGTTCGAGGCAGCGCAATTCGCCGATGACAGCTTCACCTATATGTCCTTCGGCCCTTGGAAAAGCGTCTCAGACGTGGAAGCGCTGCTCGCCGCTCATTGCTCAGACCCTCACGCCGCCTTCTGGGCGGTGCGGCCCGTAACCACCGGGCGGGTGACTGGCTTTCTCTCGCTCATGAACATCGAGCCAAAAAACGCCGCCATCGAGCTTGGCAATATCTGGTTCGGCCCGGAATTGCGCCGCACCCGCGCGGCAACCGAGGCAATGTTTCTGCTCTTGCGCCACGCGGCGGATGATCTCGGCTATCGCCGGCTGGTGTGGAAATGCAATGCGCTGAACGAACCCTCCAAACGCGCCGCCCTGCGCCTTGGATTTTCTTATGAAGGCACGCTGCGGGCGCATATGGTGGTGAAGGGGCGCGAACGCGACACGGCGATGTATTCAATCCTCGGCACCGAATGGCCCGCCTGCCGCGCCGCGATTCTGGCATGGCTCGATGAGGGGAATTTCGACGCGGAAGGCAACGCGATAAAGCCTCTGGCGGAATTCAGAAGGCTTTAGCTCAAGCACCCCTTGTCGGCGGCACCACCACCTTGCGGTAAAGATGCCAGGTTGAATGGCCCAGAATCGGCAGCACCAGAATCAGTCCGATAAAACACGGTACCGCGCCCACAAACAGCAAAGCCCCCACCAGCAGCCCCCACGCTCCTAACTGTACCGGGTTGTGCCGCACCGCCATCAGCGAGGCGATGATGGCAGTGCGCAATGTCACCGGCCTGTCCAGCATCAGCGGGAACGACACCACGCTGATCGCCAGAACGCAGGCAGCGAACACCGCGCCCGCGCCCCAACCCAGAAAGACCATCGTCCAGCCGGCGGAGGTGGTGAAAATCTCTTGCAGGAACGCACCCACCGAAACCGGCGGCGCCGGCCCCAGCGTTATGTCATAAATACCCTGCGCCACAGCCAGCCAGGCCAGGAACAGCACGATGAGCAGCAAGCCCAGCAGCGCCACCGGCCCAACCGAGGGCGAGCGCAACACATTGAACATATCGAGCCAACTCATCCTGCCTGTCATTTCCCGCCGGCGGCTCATTTCATACAATCCACTGGCGAAAAACGGCCCCAGTAACGCGAAGCCAAAGGCCGTTGGAAACAGTAGGTGCAGCAACCCGCCTTTTGCTTCAGCCCCGGCGATGAAAAATCCGATGACCGGATAAATCACGCAAAGAAACATCACATCAGTCCGGCAAGCCGCGAAATCCTCCAGCCCATGCTGTAGCGCCGCCTTCAAATCCGCCATGGTGATGCGCCGGATTTCCGGCTCGCTGGTTTGGGATAGCTCAGACCAATAGGCTTCAGGCGGGGCACTGCCGATGGTTTTGCCGGGGGCTTCAAGCTGTTCCACCACCCATTCTATGGGATTGCGAATATGCATGGCCGTGGTCCTCATATCCGCGCGGTTATGCGTCCGCGCTGGCGTTGTGTGCCACATATAGCAAAAAACACCGGAAAAGTCCCGCATTTTACGCGGGGAGCGGCCTTCACGCCGTCAGCCGCGCCACCTCGGCTTGCAGGCGCGGTAACACCTCTTCCGCGAACCAGGGGTTTTTCCGCTCCCAGGCGGTGGTGCGCCAGGAAGGATGCGGCAACGGCATGAACCGCCCGCCATGTTCCTGGGCGCGAACCATCTCCGTCATGCTGCCCTTGCCCAGATAGCGCCTCTGCGCATAGCCGCCGACAAGCAGGATAAGCTCGATTTGCGGCATCAGCGCCAGCAGCTTGTCATGCCAGAGCGGCGCGCATTCCGGCCTGGGTGGTGCGTCGCCGCCATTGGGCAGGCGGCCGGGATAGCAAAACCCCATCCCCATGATGTTCAGCTTCGCGGCGTTGTAAAAAACATCGCGGCCTATGCCCATCCAGCCGCGCAGCCTGTCGCCGGAAGCATCGTCGAACGGCAGACCGCTGAGATGCACTTTCGTTCCCGGCGCCTGGGAGATAATCAGCAACCGCGCGGTGGTGGAAAGCTGAACAACCGGCCGCGCTCCCAGCGGCAGCAGGTCGTGGCAAACGCGGCAGGCGCGGGCTTCAGCGGCGGCTGCGCTTAGCCTTCCTGCCGCCAGATCCGCCGTCTCGTCAGCACCGCCACGATCGTGAGGAAGGCGAAGAAGATTACCGCCCGCAGGCCCACCGCATGCCGGGCCGAAAGATTTGGGTCCGAAGCCCACGTCAGAAACTCCGCCACATCCGCCGCTTCCTGCGCCGTGGTGGCTTTCGTGCCATCGGCGTAGGTCACGGCGTTATCGCGCAGCACGGCGGGCATGGAAACCTGTCCGCCCGGAAAGGCGGCATTGTAATTATGGCCGGGCAGCAGCTTCACGCCCGCCGGGGCCGGGCCGAAGCCGGTGAGAAAATCATAGATATAGCGCGTGCCACCGGGGCGCTGCGCGACGATGGTGGAAAGATCAGGCGGCACCGCCCCGCCCATATTCACCAGCGCCGGCTGTTTGAAGCGTGAATCCGGCGTCGCGTCGCTGCCATCAGCCAGTTTCACGCTGCCGGCAATGCCCGCGGCCTGCTCCGGCGTCAGCCCCAAGGCCTCCAAATCCCGGTAATGCAGGGCATCCATGCCATGGCAGCTCGCGCATGCGCCCTGGTACACGGCGAAGCCACGTTGCGCCGCGGCAAGGTCTATGCTGCCGAAAATGCCGGAGGACTGAAACCGCAAAGGAGAGAGCGTGTCCTCCGCATGTGCGGCAACGCTCGCCAGCAGCCCCGCGGCAAGCAAGGGTGCGAAGAAACGGCGCATCATACGGCCTCCAACATTGTTACCAGCGGCGTGAGCACCAGGAAGTGAAAGAAGAACCAGAAGGTGAACAGCGCCGGCAGCAAAGACCCCATGGGAAATGCCGTGACCACGCCCAGCGCCAGCACATCCACCCCCAGGAGCCAGGTGAACGCCCGGTAGAGCCGGCCTGGCCGTTGCGCGCGGGAGCGGTCCAGCCAGGGCAGCGCGTATAGCAGCAGCGCCGCCGCGATCACCGCCCAGATATGCCCCGCCACACCATGAAACGCCCCCGCCAGCCCGGCGACGGGGGTGAGATACCAAGGGTAGGAGATGGCCGCCGGCACCGCCATGTCACCGGCGGGAATGGCGTTTTGCGCGCCCAGCCCCCAATGCGGCGCGAAGCCGAGCAACACCGCGAAAACCAGCGCCAGTGCCGCCAGCGCCGCGAAATATAGCGAGGCATAGACCGGCCAGAACGGCACCACCCGGCCTTGTGGCATGGGTCGCGCCTTTT
>JAGWOU010000135.1 GCA_028870815.1 Rhodospirillales bacterium
AGAAACGGCTTGGATGACATATTCGGTGGCCGACCCGGTGGCGGGATCGTTCATCAAGGTGAATTTGCCACCCGCAACGAAATCCCCCACCTGGCCGGTGCCGGTATAGAGTTCCGCCGCCGCTTCCGCCGCCAGCATATGGTTTTTTGCCAGCGTTTTCGCGTTGCTCGTGGCATCGCGCACGGCCGGCCAGGCATAATGGGTGCGCTGCGAGGCGGCCGAGGCTTGCAGCACCGTCGTTTCCGTGCCGGTGATCGCGCCTGGCTGAAGCTGATCCGTCGCGGGATTGTAATCATCTGTCCGCACGCTGCCCAGCGCGGTGCTGTCCACACGGTTCCAGCTGTTCAGCACCCCGGAACCGGCTTTTGTCTCATCAAGATAGATCTGCGGCTGGCCGATATCCGCGAATGCGGTGTTGGCGTCGGCCAGCACCATTGTGTGCGCGCCGTCGGCATGAGTGAAAAAGTAGAATATGCCAGCGTCTTCCATCAGGCGCTGGATGAAGTGCAGATAGGATTCGTTGAACTGCACCACGTAATCGCGCACGGGGTAGGAGCCGGTTGTCTTGTCGCTGAGAACGACATTGAATTGGCCCAGAACATATTTCACGATATCGAGCGCGGATTGCTGCTGGTAGAATCGGCAGTCCTTGGTCTGGCCCAGGAACCAGAGTTTCGGCACTACGGTGATTTCATATTGCCACAGCTTCGTGGATTGAGAGGGGACCTGCCTGACCACCGAAACGATTCCGCTGACATAGCGCACCGGCTCACCGCCGGAGAGCGGCGTGGCGATCGCAACGGTCACCGGTTTGTCAAGCAGGCTGTTCGGGTCCAGCAGCGCACTGCCGGAATGAAGCTGCACATTATATTGAAACGGCCGACTCAACCGTTCCGAGCCGTTAATGGCGGCGATCCCGAAACTCGTCTCCGGCAACGGCGTCGTAATCGTCAGTAAATCATGTTCGCCGCTCATGCCCTACCATCCGCCCGCGCATTTTCCTGAGTTGGCGCCACCATGTCCCAACCGGCAGGGCCGCGCAAGCAATGCCCGCGTAAAAATGCGCGCCGGCTCCAACCGGCCAATGTCGCGGGCCAGCCGTACCGCCCTCCACCATTCCAGCTGTTTCAATTGGCCACTTAGCACAAAATCAAATCAAATCATGATTATTATTTACTCCACTTCGGCTGGGCTTGCGCGATTCCCGCTTTTTTCCGCTTGAATGTTATTTGTCCGTAAAATAAAAAAATTTGCCTTTAAGGAAATTTTTATCGGTTTGCCCCCAGGAGAACAGGTCCGATGTCGGAGTTGCGGAAGGATAGTTTATCGTTTCTTGAAGCGTTGGGGCAATCCGTCGCCAACGTCTCGCCCACCCTCACCCCGGCCATCGCTGTCGCGGTGGTGGCGGGCATGGCCGGCACGGCCTCGTGGCTGGTCTATGTGCTGGCAACAATCGCGCTCGTTATCATCGGCGTGAATATCGGCAAGCTCGCCTCCAAAATTTCCGCGGCCGGCTCGTTCTTCATCTATGTCTCGCGCGGGCTTGGGCCAAGCTGGGGCATTCTTTCCGGCTGGGCGATGCTGGCGGCGTATCTGTTCACCGCCATGGCGCTTACCGCCGCAACCGGGCTGTTCCTGCAAGACATCCTCTCCGCTTTTGGCGTGCCGCTTTTGCCAAAGGCAGTGCTGTTTGCCGTCATCTCCATCGCCGTCTGGCTTCTGGCGGTGCGGGATATCCGGCTTTCCTCCCGCGTCGGGCTGACGATCGAGGCGATTTCGATGACCATCATCCTCATCGTCTGCTTCATCTCCTGGCAGGCGCACGGGTTTGCGATGGATGTGAAGCAGGACACGCTGGCCGGAGCCTCCTTCGCCTCCGTGGCACAGGCCATCGTGTTCGGCATCTTCTCTTATGTGGGCTTCGAGAGCTCGGCCACGCTCGGCAAGGAAACCCGCAATCCGCACCGCGTCATTCCTCGCGCGGTCATTCTTACCCCCATCATCGCGGGCATCTTCTTCATCGTCACCACCTACATCATCACCCAGGGCTTCGGGGATAACGCCGCCAAGCTCGGTGCCAGCACGGGGCCGATGAACGATCTCGTCTCCGGTCGCAGCGAAATTCTGACACTGGTGATCTATATCGGCGCCACGATCAGCTGCTTCGCCTGCGCGCTGGCCTCCATCAACGCCTTCAGCCGCATGCTGTTCTCTCTGGGGCGCTATCAGCTCATGCATCACAGCGTCGGGCTGGTTCATGGCAGCCATAAAACGCCGCATGTCGCCGTTTCCATCGGCTGCGGGCTGAACTTCGTGGTCTGCGCCGCCTTCAGCGCGCACGCCTACACCGATCTGCTCGGCTATTTCGGCACCATCGCCAGCTTCGGCTTCATCCTGGTCTATATGGCCTGCTCCGTCGCCGCGCCGGCGCTGCTGCGCAAGCTGGGCGGCGCCACCGCCAAGGATTACATCATGGGCGCGCTGGGCACGGTGCTGATGTTCCTGTCGCTGGTCGGCAGCGTGTACCCCGTGCCCTCCGCACCGTATAACTACTTCCCCTACGGCTTCGCGATCTACATGCTGATCGGGCTGGCCTGGTTCGTATTGCTGAAATACCGCATGCCGCAAACCCTGCTGGGGCTGGAGCATGACATGGAGACCGGCGAACTCGGCCTACAGAAAACCTGACCTGGGACGGGCGGGATCTCCGCGCCGTCAGGCGCCTGCTCCCGCCCGCCTTTTACCATCTATGCAGGCTTGACGGAGACACCGCCGGAGGAGGCGGTGAACTCGTTTTATGCCCGCCACCCGATGAACAGGCATGACTTGGTATAGGTTGCGGCCAGGAGCGGACGCGCCCATTTTGGGGGCTCCACCGAAACAAGGGGACCAAAATGCTGAAAACAGTAAACCCGGCAACAGGACAGGAAATCGCCCAATTCGCTGAGCTTAGCCCGGCCCAGATCGAGGAAAAACTGGCTCTGGCGATGCAGGCATTCACCCGCTGGCGGCAAGAGACGGTGGAGACGCGCACCGCCCTGCTGGAGCAAATCGCCAATACATTCGAGAAGAACAAAGACAGGCTGGCGCGCCAGGCAACCATGGAGATGGGCAAAACCTACGCTTCCTCCGTGGGCGAAGTGGAGAAATGCGTCGCCTGCTTCCGGCACTTCGCGAAGGAGGGACCGGCCATGCTGCGCGGCGAAAGCTACGGGCTGAGCAATGGCAACCGGGCCGAGATAAAATTTCTGCCGCTGGGGCCTGTGCTTGCCATCATGCCTTGGAATTTCCCCTTCTGGCAGGTGGTGCGGTTCATGGCGCCCGCCATTCTGGCCGGCAATGTGGGGCTGTTGAAGCACGCAAGCCTTGTGCAGGGCACGGCGGCGCTGATCGAGGAAATGGCACTGCTGGCGGGTGCTCCACCCGGGTTGTTCCAGAACCTCGCCATCGGCTCGAAAGCCGTGGCAGGTGTTATCGCCGACCCGCGCGTGGCGGCGGTGACGTTGACCGGCAGCGAAGGCGCCGGGGCCGCAGTGGCGGAACAGGCCGGACGGCACCTGAAAAAGCTGGTGCTGGAACTGGGCGGGTCCGATCCGTTTATCGTGATGCCCTCGGCCGATCTGGATAAAGCGGTCAAACAGGCCGTCACCGCGCGCGTGATGAATACCGGGCAGTCCTGCATCTGCGGCAAGCGGATGATCGTGCATGCGGATATTTATGACCGCTTCAAAGACGCCTTCATCACCGCGATGCGCGCGGTAAAAGCGGGCGACCCAATGGACAAGGCCACCGATATGGGCCCGCTCTCCAGCGCCGCGCAGCGGGATACGGTTCTGCAACAGCTTGAAGACGCGAAACAGCAAGGCGCGCAACTGCATGGCGGCGAGGCATTGCCCGGCCCCGGCGCCTTCATGAACGCAGGCGTGCTGACTGACCTGCCGCCAGGCAGCGCCTTCTTGCAAGAGGAAGTGTTTGGTCCGGTAGCGATGCTGTTCCGCGCCGGGGATATCGACGAGGCCATACGCATCGCCAACGACATTCCCTACGGGCTGGGCTCGTCCGTCTGGACGGAGGACAAAGCCGAGCAGGCGAAATTCATCGAGGAGATCGAAGCCGGTATGACCGCGATCAACCAGGTGCTCGCATCCTCGCCCGAGGCACCGTTTGGCGGCATCAAACGCTCCGGTTATGGGCGCGAACTAAGCCATTACGGGCTGCACGAGTTCATGAATTTGAAAACGGTGCTGCACGCCAGTTGATATTTGGCCGGGCCGGTTAACCCGGCCCCTTCGCCAGCCTGAGGCCGGAATATTGCCAGCGGGCACCGGTGGGGAAGAAATTGCGGTAGGTAAGGCGGGAATGTCCCGCCGGGGTGGCAAGGGATGAGCCACGCAGCACATATTGGTTGACCATGAACTTGCCATTATACTCGCCAATGGCGCCCGGCGCGGCGTTAAAGCCAGGATAAGGCGCGTAGGAACTGCTCGTCCATTGCCAGGCATCGCCGAACACTTGCGCCAGCTTGCCGGAAGCGGCAGCGTGTTCCCACTCCGCCTCGGTTGGCAAACGCGCCTTGGCCCAGCGCGCATAAGCGTCAGCCTCGTAATAGGAAATTTGTGTGACCGGCGCGGCTTCGTCCAAAGCATGGTAGCCATGGCGCGTGAATTCGAACCAGCGTTTACCCTCGCGCCGCCAGTAAAGCGGTGCCGCGATTGCTTCACGGCGGATAAAGTCCCACCCTTCCGCAAGCCACAAATCCGCTCTTTCATAACCCGCATCCGCAATGAAGGCAGCGTATTCGCCCTTGGTGACGAGGCGCGAGGCAATTGAAAAATCCTCAAGGAAATGCCTGTGCGACGGCGTTTCGTTGTCGAAGCAAAACCCCGTGCCTTGATGGCCAATCCGCGTGATGCCGGCGGGGAAATCCATCCAGCCCTCTGGCGCTGGTTGCGCCGGTTTTGGTGGCGATGGCACCCAGGCGGGATGCAGCGGGTTGAAGGAAAGCGCATGCAGCAGATCGGTGCAGATAAGTTCCTGGTGCTGCTGCTCATGCTGCAAACCAAGCTCCACCAGATCAGCGGGCGCTGTGCCCTGGTTGATGAGCGCTTCCATCCGTGCGTCCACATCTGCGCGAAACTCCAGAATCGTTGCAAGGTCGGGCCGTGTCAGCAGTCCCCGGTGGCCACGCGCAAACTGCTCGCTAACCCCATTATAGTAGGAATTAAAAAGTTGACGGAACGCCGGATCGAACGGTCGAAATCCGGCTTCATAGCGTTCCAGCAAGAAGGTTTCGAAAAACCAGGTTGTATGCGCAAGGTGCCATTTAACCGGGCTCGCATCCGGCATGGATTGCGCCGCCATGTCCTCCGCCGACAGATTTTCCGTCAGGGCAAGGCTTGCCGCCCGTACCGAAAGAAAGCGGCGGGCGAGGTCAATTGTCGCAGGGCGCTGCGTGACAGACAAGGTAGCCTCCTGCTGCATCGGTCCAGAATGAAAGCGAGCCGAACCCCGCTTGCCGGAGCATGGCCGAAATGCTTTCGCGAGTAAATTTATAGCTATACTCTGTATGGATGCGCTCACCCGCGGCAAAGCTGCGTTTCCCGCCAGGCCAACGCACGGTCAGCACCCGGCGTGCTTCAAGATGCATTTCAATCCGGCTTTGGGCGGTGTTGAAGAAGGCGACATGGTCCCAATCGCTTGGATTGAAATCGCTGCCGAGTTCCCGGTTCACATTGCGCAGAATATTGCGGTTGAACGCCGCGGTAACGCCGAGCGCATCGTCATAGGCCGCATTGAGTGCATCCGCATCTTTCACAAGGTCCACGCCCAACAGCAGCGCGCCACCGGTGGCGGCGAGGCCGCCGAGGAAACGCTGTGCCGCGAGCGGGGTAAAATTCCCCAATGTCGAACCAGGATAGAAAAACAACTTGCCCA
>JAGWOU010000136.1 GCA_028870815.1 Rhodospirillales bacterium
TCGGGCTGTATGAGGCTGACGTTAAGCAGAGCAAGCTCTCCGTCACCTCGCCTCTGGCAAAAGCGCTGATCTCCAAGCGCGTGGGAGACACGGTGGCCGTGCCCGCCCCCGGCGGAGACCGTTCCTACGAAATCCTGAAAATCAGCTATCTGTGATCACTTACGATGATGTCCTGGCCGCGTCCAAGCGGATTCAGGGCGCGGTGTTGCGCACACCCTTCCTGAAATCGGACGCGCTTTCGCGCCTTACCGGCGCGGAGCTGTATATTAAGCACGACCACCTTCAGGCCACCGGCGCGTTCAAGGAACGCGGGGCGGCGAACCGCATCGCGCTGCTCTCCGAGGAGGAGCGCAAGCGCGGCGTGGTGGCGATGTCCGCCGGCAACCATGCCCAGGCAGTGGCCCGCCACGCCATGCTGGCGGGGATTAAGGCCACTATCGTGATGCCCCGCCACACCCCGGCCACCAAGGTGACCCGCACCGCAAGCTGGGGCGCGCATGTGGTGCTGCACGGCGAGACGCTGGCCGAAGCCGCCGCCGAAGCCAGCAGGCTGGAGAAGGAAGAGGGGCTGTTTTTTATCCACCCCTATGACGACCCGGCGGTGATGGCGGGCCAAGGCACTATGGCGCTGGAAATGCTGGAAGACGTGCCGGATCTGGACGCTCTGGTGGTTGCCACCGGCGGCGGCGGGCTTATCGCGGGCAGCACCGTGGTGGCGCGGCATCTGCATCCTGAATGCAAGGTATATGGCGTGGAGGTGGAGCATTACGCCGCCTTCGCCCAGGTGCTGGCGGGCCAGGAGATCAAGGTTGGCGGCCCCACCATCGCGGAGGGCATCGCGGTGCGCGACATCGGCCAGAATCCGCTTGCCGTGCTGAAGGCGCTGGAAGTGCCGGTGCTGGTGGTTTCCGAGCACGCGGTGGAAAGCGCCATCGCCGCCTATGTGGAAAACGCTAAACAGGTGACGGAAGGCGCCGGCGCCGCCAGCCTTGCCGCGGTGTTGAGCTTTCCCGAGCATTTCCGTGGCAAGAAAGTCGGCATTTCCATCTGCGGGGCGAATATCGACCCGCGCATCCTGGCCAACACCCTTATGCGCTGCTTGCTGCGCGATGGCCGCCTGCTGCGCCTGGTGCTGGAAATGCCAGACCGCCCTGGCATGCTGGCCGAGGTTTCCAAACGCATTGGCGAACTTGGCGGCAATATTCTGGAAGTCTCGCATCACCGGCTGTTCTCCAGCCCCTCGGTGCAGGATGCCCAGCTTGAGGTGATGATAGAGGCGCGCGATGCCGCCCATGGCGAGGCCATTGAGGCCTCGCTGGCGGAAGTGTTTGTGCTGCGGCGGCTGTAAAGCCACTCGCCTTATTATTTCTTAGAGCCGGATGACATGAGATCGAATCGCCCAAGCGATCGCTCTCATGTCTGGATCCGTCTCTGAATCAATGAATTAGAGGGCGATTCAGACTTCAGTTCCGCTCGCAAAGCGAGCGAAACCAAAGTCATCGCGCTCTAAACGGCTCCGGCACGCGGTTACGGTTCTGGCGTTCAAGCATCCAGCCCGGATATTCCGCAGGCAATGCGCTCACCGCGTCCAGCCGGGTCATCTCATCCGCCGATAATTCCAGCGTTATCGCCGCCAGATTATCGTCGAGCTGTGCGGTGTTCTTGGCGCCGATGATCACGCTGGTGACATGCGGCTTGCCCAGCAGCCAGGCCAGCGCCACCCGCGCCACGGAAACCCCGCGCGCATCGCCAATCTCACGCATCACCGCGATGCAGGCATCCGCCCGGTCCACATTCACCGGCGGAAAATCGAAACTCAAGCGGCGTGAATCATTCGCCTTTTCGGCCCCTGGCCCGTATTTGCCGGAGAGATACCCGCCAGCCAGCGGCGACCATACCATCAGCCCGAGCTTTTCCTCATTCATCAACGGCACCAGCTCGCGCTCCAGATCGCGCCCGGCGATGGAATAATAGGCCTGCAACGTCTCGAACCGCGCATAACCCTTGGTTTCGGAAACTCCCAGCGCCTTGGCGATTTTCCACGCCGCCCAGTTGGAAACACCAACATAACGCACCAGCCCTTGGGAAACGAGATCGTCCAGCGCGCGCAGCGTCTCGTCGATGGGGGTAATCGTGTCGTTACCGTGGATCTGGTAGAGGTCGATATGATCGGTGCCAAGCCGTTCCAAACTCGCCTTCACCCCGTCCATGATATGCCCGCGTGATGCGCCGCGATCATTCGGCCCCGTGCCCATCTCGCCGAACACCTTCGTGGCCAGCACGATATCCGAGCGTTTGACACCGAGATTTTTGAGCGCCTGCCCCACCAGCCGCTCGGACTGGCCCATGGAATAAACATCCGCCGTGTCGATGAAATTCACCCCGGCTTCCAACGCACGGCCGATGATCGCATCCACTTCCGCCTGGCGAAGCTGGCCAATGGCCTTCCAGAAGCCCGCATCCTCATTGCCGCCAAAGGTCATGGTGCCGAGGCAGATTTCGGACACGTAAAGGCCCGTGCGGCCAAGCTGCTTGTATTTCATGCTGATTGTCTCCTGAATCCCGGAGATATGGGAAGGCAGGCGATGGGTGGCAAGCGCCGGTGGCGTTGTTCCGGGGCCGATTACGCGCGCAAACTGCACCGATGCAGGTTCATATCCAGCCATAAAGCTGCCATTCTGCGCCTGCCCGAGCCGAGTCTGAAGGAGCAACGCGTGAGCAGTATTTCAAGCGGGCGGCCATCCCGGCCGCATCAGCTATCAACACCCTATATCATTTTCCTAGTGATTGCTGCGGCGGCACCGCTCGCGTCGATGATCGGTAACCTCCCGATCGCGATTGAACGTGGCACGGGCGCCAATGTTCCCATCGCGTTTCTCGTCGCCGGCGCTATCTTGATTGCCTTCACCAGCGGTTACGCCTTCATCGGCCGCCGGGTTATCAGCACGGGCGCGTTTTACACCTATGTAACGGAAGGACTGGGCAAGCCGCTCGGCGTCGGCACCGCTTACTGTGCGATCATCTCTTATGGCACCTTCGCATTCGGACTAGCGGCCGCCTGCGGGTATTTCGACGAGCAGGTCGCCATTGCAATCGGCTATGATGTTAGCTGGAAAATTTTCGCCGCCGTTTCCGTTCTGCTCACCGGCATCCTGAACTACCGTTCGATGGATGTCTCCTCCAAACTTCTTGCCGTCATCATCGTTGTTGAAAGCGCGGTGCTTATCGTGTTCGATGGCACTGTTGTCGCGACGAAGGGATGGTTAGCTTTCCCGTTGGCATCCTTTGCGCCCAGCGGATGGGCCGCAACCGGCACCGGCGTCTCGCTCATGACCGCCTTCACCTGTTTTGTCGGGTTCGAATCCGGTGCGCTCTATTCGAAAGAAGCGGCCGATCCGGCGCGGAGCATCCCGCTCGCCAGCTATTTCTCGGTCATTACGATCGGAGTTTTTTATCTGCTCACGGCCTGGATCACGGTTGGCGCTCTCGGCGCGGATGGGGCAAAGGCCCGGGCCGCCGCGCATGGCGGCACGCTGGTGCTCGACCTGATCAAACAATATGACGGCGAAATCGCATCGGATGTTGCGGGCGTTTTGCTCTGCGCTTCCATGCTCGCCACATATATCGCCATCCATGCCGCCGCGTCGCGCTACGTGTTCGCACTGGCACGAGAAGGGCTGCTGCCCCGCGCTCTGGCCCGGTTCGACGAAAAGCGAAACGTACCCGTCGCCGCCACCCTCGCGATCTCAATGGCAACAATCATTTGCTTGGGCTGCATCGCTTCCGCCCGAACCGATCCCTATGCGGCGATTATTCCAGTGCTGATTGGGATTGGCACGCTGGGTATTATCGCCCTTCAGGCCGCGGCGGCGATCGCGATTCTGAGCTATGTGATCCGCCGCCGGAAAGAGGCCGGGTCAATCGTTCTGGGGGCTTCGTTCTGCGCGGCAATTGGGCTTGCGATTGCCTTAACGAGCGTGTGCACCAACTTCACCTTGCTCTCCACTGTGAGCACACCCTTGGTGGCGTGGCTGCCCGTAATATACCCCGTCACGCTGGCTGCCGGGCTGGTCTTTAGTGTCTGGCTGCGTCAGGCACGCCCGCATTTATACGCGGCATTGGCGCTTGCCGAACATTGAATGTCTATCTCGGCCCGCGCGCCAATTCCGTAATCACGCCATGCAGCGTGTTCAACTCCTGCCGCGTCACTTCGCCGCGCTGGAAGAAGTGCCGAAGATTGCGCACCATGCCTGGGCGTTTCTGTTCATTGCGTAAAAACCCGCTTTCATCGCAGGCGCGGATGAGATGCGCCATGAAATTATCCAGCTCGCCCTTGGTGGCAGGCATGGTTTCATTCACCTGCAATTCACGCGGCGGCTGCTCCGGGCTACGCGCCAGCCACCATTCATAACCCATCACCATCACCGCCTGGGCGAGATTGAGGGACATGAAATCCGGGTTGAGATCGTAACGGATCAAACTATCCGCGCAGGCGATATCATCATTATCCAGCCCCGTGCGCTCCGGCCCAAACAGAATGCCGGTTTTTAAACCCCGTGCCCCCGCCGCGACAATTTCCGCCGCCCCGCCGCGCGCGGTAAGCACGGGCTTGATGATATGGCGTGGGCGCGGACAGGTGGCGAACACGCGATGCAAATCCGCCACCGCCTCCGCCACGGTTTCAAAAACCTGCGCATTGTCCAGGATCCGATGCGCGCCGGAGCCGGTGATCCAGGCGCGGGGCTGCGGCCAGCCATCGCGCGGGGCGACGATGCGCATATGGAACAGCCCGCCATTGCCCATGGCCCGCGCCACCGCGCCGATATTCTCGGCCATTTGTGGGCGCACCAGAATCACCACCGGCGAGGGATCGTTAGGCGCCAGCTCCGCCCCGCCATCGCGCTTGGTCACGTCAGGCTTTCCTGATTGTGTAGCTGTTTTTCGGCCCGTCCTCGATGATGACGCCGTGTTCCTTCAGCAGCAGATCGCGGATGCGGTCAGATTCAGCAAAATCCTTGGCAATCCGCGCCAACACGCGCTGCGCCACCAGCCCCTCGATGGCGGCTTCGTCAATACCGCCACGGAACCATTCATCCGGGCTCACATTGAATAGCCCCAACAGCTCGCCTGCCGCCTTCAGCGCCACGGCACCCACCTCATTCCCGGCAAAGGCGAGGTCGGCATATTTATGCAAAGCCGCAATGGCCTGCGGAGTGTTCAGATCATCCAGCAGCGCATCGAACACCAGATGCAGGGGCACCTTGCGCTCACGCGCGTTGGGGTGAAGCTGGATGGCGCGGTAGAACCGGTCCAACTCCTTACGCGCTTCCACCAACCCGGCATCAGAGAAATCCAACGTCTGCCGGTAATGGGCGCGCATCAGCATCAGCCGCACCGCCTCGCCGGGGGCTTTTTCCAGAACCTCGTGCAGCACCAGAAAATTACCGAGCGACTTGCTCATCTTCTCGCCATTCACCAGCAACATGCGGTTATGCACCCACACGCTGGCGAAATGCGAGCCAGGAAAGGCGCAGCAGCTTTGGGCAATCTCGTTCTCGTGGTGCGGGAAGATCAAATCATCCCCGCCGCCATGAATGTCGAACGTTTCGCCCAGATGCTTCCAACTCATCGCCGAGCATTCGATGTGCCAGCCCGGACGCCCACGCCCCCAGGGGCTCTCCCAGCCGGGCAGGTCAGGCGTGGATGGTTTCCAAAGCACGAAATCCCCCGCCTCCCGCTTATAGGGCGCGACATCCACGCGCGCGCCGGCCAGCAATTCATCCGGCGTGCGGCCGGAGAATTTGCCGTAATGAGGGTCGGAGGAAACGGAAAACAGCACATGTCCTTCCGCTTCATACGCATGGCCGTTCAGGATCAGCTTCTCGATGATGGCGATGATCTCGGGGATATGTTCCG
>JAGWOU010000137.1 GCA_028870815.1 Rhodospirillales bacterium
GCGGCCATCCTCGATCAGCGTTTCGGCAGCGGCAAAGCCGGGATAAATCTCAACACCCACCTCCTCCGCCTGCTGGCCCAGCCAGCGCACCACATTGCCGAGAGAGACGATATAATTGCCCTCATTATGCATCTGCGGCGGGGTGGGCAGCTTGCGTGCCCCGGTGGGCGAAAGCATCAAAAACTCATCGGCCGTGACCGGCGTGGCCAGCGGAATCATCCCCGGGTCGATATCGGGGATCAGCTCCTTCAAGGCCCGCGGCTCCAGCACCGCGCCGGAGAGGATATGCGCGCCAACCTCCGAGCCTTTCTCGACCACGCAGACGGTGAGTTCCGGGTTCAACTGCTTCAGGCGGATGGCCGCCGAGAGGCCGCCCGGCCCGGCGCCCACAACCACCACATCGAATTCCATCGCCTCACGCGGCAGCGCCTCGTCCGACATTGTTGCGTTCCTCGTTATGATCGTGCTGCCCGGTCTAATGACAAATCCACCTTCGCGCAAAGGGCTGGCAGGGCTGGCCGGGCCAAGATAATGATTCAACCATGGAATTGCTGGACGCGCTGAAGCTGCAATGGGAATGGGGGGCGGATGAGGTGCTGCTGGATATGCCGCAGGACCGCCGCCATGCCCCGCCGCCCGCGCCGCTTGCCTTTAAGGCCCCGCAAAGCCCCGCTCCCGCTCGCCCCGCCAGTCGCGCCACCGCGCCGGCAACTCTGGCCGGGCCGGAAGACGCCGCGCGGCTGGCCGCCGGCTGCATGAGCCTGGGGGAGCTGGAGGAAGCCATGCGGGGGTTTTCCGGCTGCGCCCTGCGCGATACCGCCACCCAGCTCGTGTTCGCGGACGGCGCGGCGGATGCGCGTTTGGTCATCGTGGGCGAAGCCCCCGGCGGCGAGGAGGACCGAATCGGCAAACCCTTTGTCGGCCCCGCCGGGCAGTTGCTGGACCGGATGCTGGGTTCCATCGGGCTGGACCGCACGAAAGTAAGGATTATCAATGCCGTACCGTGGCGCCCGCCCGGAAACCGCACGCCCACGGAAGCCGAAATCGCGCTTTGCCTGCCATTTTTGCACCGGCAGATCGCGCTCATCGCCCCCAAAGGCTCGCTCACCCTCGGCGCCGTGGCAACCAAGGCGCTGCTGGGGGCAGAGGGGCAAAGCGGCATCAGGCGGCTGCGCGGGCAATGGCGGCAAACCCGAATCGAGGGCCTGACCGCGCCCCTGCCCTGCTTGCCCAGCTACCATCCGGCTTATCTGCTACGTATCCCTTTGGCTAAGCGTGAATCATGGCAAGATTTGCTGCAACTGCGTGCTTGGATCGAAACGCAAAGCTGATTAACTAAATTTTCATAGATTTAATTTAGATTCTTCGCTGGAGTTCCGTGCCGAACTATGGCAAAAATGTGGTGGCTGGCCACGACCGTCTCGGGATCGGAGATGTGTGTCGAGTTTAAGGCTTGCTTCATGGTTGGGACATGTGTAGGTCAGCGTCATGCGAGGAGCCATCAAACCGCTCTCCCGCCTGAATGTGACGCGTGCGGCCCTTGCTGCCATGTCCGTTTTCGCTTTCAGCTGCATGGTTTCCGTGCAGGCAAAAGCGAAGTCCCTCGATATGGGACAAGGAACGGGAACGACGACGCCCCCCACACCGCCGGCAGACGGCACCAACGGGGAATCTGTAGCTTATGCCGTGCCGCGCAACGCCCCCTCGGGCGATGTGGAGGTGACGCTGCCGCAGCCGCTGCCGCCCAGCGACGTGGCTTTTTATCAGCGCGCCCTGCAATTGCAGCACGACGGCGAATTCACCGCCTCCAACAAAATGCTGGCCCGGGTTTCAGACAGCAGCCTGGTTGGCGTGGTTTTGGCAGAACGGTACTTAAGCGCCAATTACATCACCAAACCAGCCGAATTGACCGCCTGGTGGGCAAAATACGCCGACGAGCCTGAGGCCCCAGCCATTTACGGGCTGATGCAGCACAAGCTTACCCGCGCCAAAATGCCGGCCCCGCCGAATCTTTCCCTGCTGCCCGAAAAAACGCTGACCGCCAGCGGCGCGGCAAAGCCTTCCCTGGCGCCGGACAGCGCGGCTTGGCGCCGCGAATTCATGGCCGGGCTGGATGAGTGGAAGCGAAACGATCTGCCCGCCGCGGCCGATGACTTCCGCAATGGTGCCGAGATGCGCGGCATCTCGGAAGACGACCGTGCCGCCAGCGCCTTCTGGGCGGCGCGCGCGGCCCTGCGCCAACAACAACCAGACCAGTATCTGAACTGGCTGCACCAGGCATCCTGGCAGGCTGACACGTTTTACGGCATGCTGGCTGGCCGCCTGCTTGGGCAGGGCTTCGGCCCCACGGGCATAGCGGCGACATTGACGGAAGCGGATATCACCGCCGTCGATTCGGTGCCGGATGGGCATCTTGCTTTTGAAATGCTCCAGGTTGGGTTGACCGATCAGGCGGAAACGGCGCTGCGCGCCTTGTGGCCGCAAATGCAGTCCACCCCCGGCCTCGGGCGCGCCGTGATGGCCGTGGCCGCGCGCGCCGGCCTGGTGAACGTGACCATCTCCATTGCCAGCACCTTGCCGAGCCCCGTGGACGAAATCGCCGGCGCACGTCTGCCCTTGCCCGCCATGCACCCGGAAGGCGGCTTCAGCGTGGACCCCGCGCTTCTCTATGCCCTGGCCCGCACCGAATCCGGCTTTGATGCAATGGCGGTTTCGCGCGTCGGCGCGCGCGGGTTGATGCAGCTGATGCCGGCAACCGCCGCCACCATGCGCCGGGCAGAGGACGTGACCGGCTCCATCAACGACCCCTCAGCCAATCTGGCGCTCGGCCAGGCTTATTTGAAATATCTTGGTCAGCAGCCGGGCATTCAGGAAAATCTGCTTGCCATCCTCGCCAGCTACAATGCCGGGCCGGGTGCCGCCTCCGCCTGGTACAGCGGAATCAAGGACGATTCGGACCCGCTGCTTTTCATCGAGACGATCCCCAACGACGAGACACGCCGGTTCGTGCACCAGGTGCTGGCTGATAGCTGGCTCTACGCGGAGGAAATCGGCTTGAAGCCGCGCAGCCTGGACACGCTGGCGCAGGGCGATTTTCCTATCCTGCACGGCTTCAACCCCGCACCCGTTGAAACGGCCGAGGTGCAATGAGCCGCATCGACGAAAGCCGGAAGTTCATCCCCGTGCGCATCGCCGTCGCCACAATTTCCGACACGCGCACGGAGGCGAACGACACTTCTGGCGATGCGCTGGCGGCACGCGTTACCGAGGCCGGGCACGAGCTGGCGGCGCGCACCATCATCAAGGACGACGCGGATTGTATTGAGGCGCAGCTCCGCGCCTGGATCGCCGATCCAACAGTGGATGTGGTCATCACCACCGGCGGCACAGGCGTTACCGGGCGTGATGTAACCCCCGAGGCCTTTGGCCGCGTGACCGAGAAGGTTATCGAGGGCTTTGGCGAACTGTTCCGCATGCTCTCTTATGCCAAGATCGGCACATCCACCATGCAATCCCGCGCTTTAGGTGGGGTTGCCAACGGCACCTATCTGTTCGCCCTGCCCGGCTCCACCGGCGCCGTGAAGGATGGCTGGGACGATATTCTGCGCTTTCAGCTGGATGCGCGCCACCGGCCCTGCAATCTCGTGGAATTGATGCCGCGATTAAAAGAGCATTTTTAATGGGTTACTAAGGAAGCCGCCTCAGGCGGCTTTATTTTTGGCCAGTTTGTTCTATTTTTGTTCTTGACTTGCGGTTATGAAATGACCTTAATCAAACAAGAACGGAGCGCGAACAAAATGTCTGGTCTTCAGTCTGTTTCCCGCGTGCGAATCAAGAGGGATGCCGGCCCCGGCGCCATCAAGGGACGCGGCACAGGCTTGAACCCGGCCAACCGCTTCGAGGCGGAGCGGCTGGAAGCTTTTGACGATGGCTGGGACCGTGAGGATGAGACTGACCGCCCCAAAACCACGCTGATCCGCGACACCACACGTAGCATCATCGCCCGTAACGACAGCCCAGACCTTGCCTTCGACACAAGCGTGAACCCCTACCGGGGCTGCGAGCATGGTTGTATCTATTGCTTCGCCCGCCCCAGCCACGCTTATCTCGGCTTTTCCGCAGGGTTGGATTTCGAGACCAAGATCGTCTTCAAGCCGGACGCCGCGCGCTTGCTGGTAAAGGAGCTTTCACGCCCCAGCTACAAGCCGGGCGTGATCGTGCTTGGCTCCAACACAGACCCGTATCAGCCTGTGGAGCGCACGCTCAGCCTCACCCGATCGGTGCTGGACGTGCTGGAGCGTTTCAACAATCCCGTCGGCATTGTCACCAAGTCCGCCGGTGTGGCGCGGGATAAGGATATTCTCGCCCGCATGGCCGCGCACGGGCTGGCCAAGGTGCATATCTCCATCACCACGCTCGACCCCGCTTTAGCCCGGGCGATGGAACCTCGCACCGCCTCCCCCGCCCGGCGTCTGGCGGCAATCTCGGAACTGGCGGAAGCAGGGATCCCAGTGGGCGTCATGGCGTCCCCGATGATCCCCGGTCTGAACGACGCGGAGATGGAACAGATCCTTGAGGAAGCCGCGAAAGCAGGCGCCACCAGCGCCTACACCACCATGCTGCGCCTGCCGCACGAACTGGGCGCGCTGTTCACCGATTGGCTGCAAAAATATCTGCCGGAACGCGCCGGCCACGTGCTCAGCCTGATTCGTCAAAGCCGCGCCGGACAGCTGAATGATTCGCAATTCCACGCGCGCTTTGCGGGCACCGGCCCCTACGCCGCGATGATGGCGCAACGCTTCACCCGCGCCGTGCAACGGCTGGGCCTGGATAAAGAGCGCTACCGCCTGGATGCGTCCAAATTCCTTATTCCCGGCCGCAATCCGGCCAGCGTGCAAATGAGCCTGTTCTAACCAACCCCCGCGTTTGACAGGAATACGATCATGGATTGGCTTTTCTGCGTAAGCCCGAATATCGCGATCGGCCTCGTCTCGGCACTGGGCTGTTTGTATTTCCTGTGTGTCTGTGCCGAGGAAACCAAAACCATCCTGGCTTACCGCCGCGCCACACGCCTTACTGCCGAGCCTCTGCCCAAGCATAGGCCCGTGAATTTTCCGCGATTTCCGCGCGATATGAATCGTACCATAAATCCCGCCCGCTGCTTTGCGCACGCAGATGTTCAGCTTGCGCCTTCCAGGCTTTGATCGAGTCAAGATCAGGCCAAACGGACAAAAGAAAGTCATGGGGAAAGGCTTGGCATCCTAGTTTCCTTACATAAATGATGGCAATCGTTCATTTGCGCCGGCCGCCGGGCCGGGAAGGAAACCGCGTGGGCCAGCAACTTCATCTTGGTGCGTTCATGCGCCCGGTCGGCATCCATACCGCATGGTGGCGCTATCCCGGCAGCTATCCAGATGCGAATTTCAGCCTCTCGCACATGGTCCAATTCATCCAGAAGCTGGAACAGGGACGCTTCGACGCTTTCTTCATGGCGGATCATCTCGGCGTGCTGAATATGGAAATGGCCGCCTTGCGCCGCAGCGCGACAGTCACCTCCTTCGAGCCCTTCACCCTGCTCTCGGCCTTGTCGATGGTGACGGAACGCATCGGTCTCGTCGCCACTGCCTCCACCACTTTCGACGCGCCTTTTCACGTCGCGCGGCGTTTCGCCTCGCTGGACCATATCAGCCAGGGCCGCGCCGGCTGGAACATCGTCACCACCTCCAACCCAGAATCCGCACTGAATTTCGGGGCCGATGACCAGATGGAACATGATGAGCGCTATCGCCGTGCCCGCGAGTTCTACGATGTCGTCACCGGATTATGGGACAGCTTCGCCGACGATGCCTGGATTCGAAACCAGGAGAACGGGGTGTTCTTCGATCCTGAGAA
>JAGWOU010000138.1 GCA_028870815.1 Rhodospirillales bacterium
CCGGGGAGACAGGGTGGCTCCATGATCTTGCTTAGCCATGCCGGGGCTTTGCAGCGCGATGCAAATTAGCGGCCCCGCCGCCATCCTCCGCTGCGCTCCGGCGCTCCGCGTGCGGCCCGGCGCCGCCCCCGGCTGTGATCGCCATGGAAGGCCGCGACGGGCGCGGCTTCCGGCACACAGGAGCATCCCATGACCCACGAACATGATGACACCGGCTATGAACCGCCCCATGCCAGTTCCCCCACTTCCCATGTCCTGGCCGAGCTGCAACTCTACGGCTATCGCCCCGGCCAGGAGGAGCCCGACCCCAGGCCTCTCCCCGAAGCCAACCTGATCGCCGGGGCCATCGCGGATATTTTCGATGCCTTCACCGCCACCTTGAACGAGACCCGCCTGGAGCCCGACCTCGAGGAATTACTCTGGGCCACGGTCAATCTGTTCCACCGCGCCACTGGGCGGATCGAGCGCGAGCTCGACGATAACGAGCAGGCGCAAAAG
The DNA here is from genome assembly GCA_028870815.1 of Rhodospirillales bacterium. Lineage (GTDB taxonomy): Bacteria > Pseudomonadota > Alphaproteobacteria > Acetobacterales > Acetobacteraceae > Acidocella. Next base: position 499 of record JAGWOU010000138.1, read on the forward strand.
CGTAGCCAGAAGGAGCAGGATGGCTCCGAAGTGCGCTCGGTCGAACTGGAGCGCCTGACGGCGGAAGGCCAGAGCCTGCTGGAACGCCGTGACTGCCTGGAATTCTTTCGCGACCAGGCGGCCGAGCAATTCGAACGGCAGATGCGCACCGCCTGGCGGCCCCGCGCGGGTTCGATGGTCAATCGTCGGGCGCTGACCGCATCACTGATCGACAGCCGGGATTTTATCGCCGCCAAGCGCCGGGCGGAGACCGAAGTAATGTTGCCTACGGGCCCTCGGATCGCCTTCACCGGCGGGCTGGAGTTCAACGATCACAAGCTGATCTGGGACAAGCTCGACCGGGTGCATGCCAAGCACCCGGACATGGTTCTGCTGCATGGCGGCAGTCCGAGGGGCGCTGAGCGCATCGCCGCCGCCTGGGCGGATGCACGCAGGGTTACCCAGATTGCCTACAAGCCCGACTGGACCCGGCACGCCAAGGCGGCGCCGTTCAAGCGCAATGACGCGATGCTGGAGGCCTTGCCGATTGGCGTCCTGATATTCCCCGGCACCGGCATCCAGGACAATCTCGCCGACAAGGCCAAAAAGCGCGGCATTCCGGTCTGGGGATTTGGGAGCGGGGGCACATAGCCCCCCTTGCTCCTCAGCTCCAACAGAATGTGTCGCGCCTTACGATCAGGCGCGACACATATACTGAACCGTCCAACCGCTGAGCCGCCCAACTGGGCGGCTTGGCATGTGACCATTTGAGGCGTGTGGTGGCGTGTGGCGCATGCCCCCTCCCAGCCCCCGCTCGACATCGCCGGGCGGACATTAGTGGCATTTTATCGCCACGGGGTAGGAGTGACGGCGGCAGAATCAGGGCTGACGCGTCACCGGTTACCTGCATCATCGTCCTGGTTGGTAAAATCAGCACTCAGCTGTCCGTGGCCATGCCATGAATCGAGACGAGCCGGTCCCCTCGGTTGATCATCGCCTACCCACCCGAAACAGGCCGCGCCCAAGAACGTGAAGTGGAGGGAAGGGCATTCTTGGGACCCGTGGGATCATGGTAGGCTGCACAAGCCTCGCCTTATGTATCAGGCCACACAGCTCCTTGAACTGTCATTGCCGTCAGACCCGAACGTTGAGAGGCCGCCATATTCTCCTGGCCGGTGCGGGACCGCGCCACCGGGTCTCTCGAGGGCGGATCTGACCGAAAGCCGATCGCCTTCCTGCAATGGCGGGGCCCGGCTTTTTTCCCCGACAGCTGTGCTGTCTCCTCGCGGGCGCTGCGCTCCAAAAAAGCCGGACCCCGCCATCCTTCGCTGCGCTACGGCCGCACACGGTGCAGGTCGATCTGCCCCCGGTCACTGATCGCCATCGAGACCGCGATGGGCGCGGGCTCGTAACAGCAAGGAGATTTGACATGGCGACCATCGGAACCTTCAAGAAAGCCGGCAACGAAATCCAGGGCGAGATCGTGACCCTGAGCGTACAGGCGAAGAATGTGCGCATCGTGCCGGAAGCCAACCGGGCCAATGACAATGCCCCCAGCCATCGCATCTATGTGGGCCGGGCGGAGATCGGGGCCGGGTGGACGAAACGCTCCAACGAGGGGCGGGACTATATCTCGGTCAAGCTGGATGACCCCAGCTTCAGCGCGCCGATCTACGCCAATCTGTTCGATGATGAAGGCGGTGACGGCTACAGCCTGATCTGGTCCCGCAGCCGTAAGCCCAGCGGCGAGTAAATCCCGCAGCAAACCCCGCCCGGCGATGCCGGGCGGGGCATCTGTGTGAAAAGGGGAGGGGGGGCGTGAGTTCCGTGGCCTGGGGCATGGTGAGGCTGCAGGCAGTCTCCTTCGCCGCTTTTTGGGAAAAAGCGGCACCAAAAACTTCTGTTTTAAAAGAGTATTGCGGAAGCGAGCTCGGACGCCCCGCACGGAAACCTTGCCAGGCTGGGGATTTACGGCTTCGCTACCCTGCCCAACACGCCACAGGCGCACCAAAACAGGAACATCATCATGAAAATTACCGTCGAGATTGACTGCACGCCTGACGAAGCAAGGCGTTTTGCCGGTCTGCCGGATGTCATCCCGATGCAGCAGACGATTATCGAGAAACTTCAGCAGCGCATGGAGAGCGCCATCGACGCCACTACACCCGAGGCGCTCCTGCGGGCATGGATGCCGATGGCACCCGATCAGATGCAGCAGGCATTCGCTAAGCTGTTTGGCGCTTTTGGGGGGCCGAGGTCAGGCGACGGGGGGTGACGCCGCTTGGAGAGGCGGCTGTCAGAAAGCGGTTCAGCGTCCCGAGGGGGCAAAATGGACTGGCTGGGAGTAAGGTGCGCCGGTGTCGCCCCTGGATCGCAGCAGAAGCTCATCGTGGTCATCGCTCCATTGATGTTCCGACCAATCTGCCTTTCAATGCGGCCGTGAGCAAAAACCGTGAGTATGGCCGTGCGCTTCGCGGCGGTCAGCTGCCGTCTCGAAGAGGTACAAATGTGTGACACAGGACTGTGAGATTTCTGCCCTCGTTGACGTGATGTTGAAGCTGTTGTTTCGGCAGCCAATCATTGCGCCAGATGCGGATGCCGGGATAGATATTCTTGTCGCCAAAGCTGGGAGTTGCACAGCACCCAACGACTGGCGGGCAGCGGTTGCTGCCGCATTAGCGGCAGGATACATCCATGAGCCGGTTATACTTTCGCATGGCGCGCTTCATTGCCACTGGCGCCTCGAACTGACGCCATTCGGGATCGAGGCTGTGACGCGGCTACTTTAGTGGCGGCAGGGCCGCGCCCTTATCGCCATTCCGAGGGCCAGCTCTATAACCACCCAAAGCAGTCGTCGAGACGTCCCGCTTCACAGGCGCAGCTATGCGGCTTTGCGCATGCGGCAGTCGCATCGTACATGCCAGCTCGATTTAGGCCCGGCACGGTCGCCGCAGCCAAGAGACACAGTTCCACGAAAAATAGGCAATTGCCGCGAAAATACATTATTTTTGTATCGTATTGAGATTTCTGCCTTGAGCGCGACCGAGGAGCTCGTGAAACAGAGCTTCCAGATCGTCGCGGCTGATATCGACTGTGTCGCCGTAATCCGCCAGCACCTCATTCATCTCTGCTTGTGCAAAAGACAGGCGCGTGACCGGCGGATGCGGATGAGCAGGCATATGGGCGTGGTGCGGGTAGGAGTGGCCGGTGGCATTGTTGTAGGCGATCGCCACGAGGGTCAGCAGAAGCGAGTTCAGTCCCACCGGCACCAGGACGAACGCGTAGCCAAGCGCTAAGACGTGAGGGCCTCCGAGCACGGCGGTGAGCGCCACGGCACCGCTCGGCGGGTGTACGCAACGAAGCAGTGACATGGCAGCAAAGGCACAGCCGACTGCCACAGCGGCGGCGATCAAGGGAGACATGATCAAATGCGCAGACGCGACGCCGATCAGCGCCGCGACGAGATTGCCGCCAATGATGGACCAGGGCTGAGCCAGCGGGCTTGCTGGAACGCCGAACAATAAAACTGCAGAGGCGCCCATCGGCGCGATCAGCAAGGGAAGTCCGCTGGCAGAGCCGAACCATGCCGTGCTGACCAGAGCGGTGACAGCAATGCCCAGGAAGGCACCGAAGGCAGCGCGCAAGCGCTCACCATAGCTTGCCGGCAATTGCTGCGGCAGGAAGCCTCGTAACCAGTTCATTTATCTATCCAGGACGATGGAAAGCCGGCCTATGCAGGACAAGGCTTTGAAACAAGAAATAGATAATGGCCCCGATGACGATGGCCGTGATGATGACCGTCATAGCCATCAAAGCGAACCCTGCGGCATGGAACAAAATTCTCATGGCGCTACGGCGACGCGCCCGCAATTTGACGCGTAGGAAAAGATTGTCACGATGAGCCTTGAAAAACATCATGGCGGAGGAGCGCTTTGACGTACTTGCCGCGCTAGGCGCTCCTCAGGCACATCTGCCTTCGGTGGAAGCACTCTCCGTCTCGGCCGGAAATACGCCTCGCGCTGAGATTCCGCTTCGAATTCGAGCCAACGCAGCTTGATCAGATCGCCGCGCGAAACAATACCGAGCAACTGGCGCGTTTGAGGATCGATAACCGGGAGCCGTGGGGCTCGCCGGGTCATCATCCGCACGGCCACAGCCGAAATCGTCTCATCGGGCGTCGCCGTCGCCGTTTCTGCATCAGCGAGGATATCGGCAAGCAGCCGATCCCTTGGCATCTCATCGCCGATCCACTCGAGTATGTCAGAGCGTGAAACCAGCCCGGCCAGCCGCTCCTGCGCGTTGATAACAGGATAGGCGCGATGCCGATGTGCCGGATCAAGAAAGAAGTCGATGGCTTGGCCGGCGGTGAGATCCGCGCGCAATGTCTCGACGGGACTGGCCATGATCTCGCGCACACGCGCCAGTGACGCCAGATCGACGCTGTATTCCCGGGTGACGTGGTGTCCGCGCCGCGCCAGCTTCTCGGTCAGGATCGAGCGTTTCATCACTAGAACCGTCACGGCATAGCTCGACATACAAGCTGTGATAACCGGCAGCAGGACCGTATGATTTCCCGTGAGTTCAACGGCGAATATCGTGGCCGTCAGCGGCGCGCGTATGGTCCCGCCCATCATCGCTGCCATACCGAGCACGGCCCAAAAGCCTGGCGCGGCAGAAGGCAGCCACGGGGCGAGAACGGCACCAAGCCCGCCGCCAATGATCAGTAGCGGCGCGAGAACGCCGCCGGAGGTGCCAGACCCTAGCGCCACTGACCAGATAACAGCCTTCACGCTCATGAGCCGGAGGGCGGACAGGGCCGCTATATGGCCGGCGAGCAATAGCGCGATATCCGGATAACCGACACTAAGCGCGCGCGGATCGATCAGCCCACCGACGCCGACCGCGATGCCACCCAAAGCGGGCCACCACATCCAATGCAGGTTCAGGCGCGCGAACCAGTCCTCTGTGGCATAGACCATTGTCGTGAGCACGGCCGAGCCGATTCCCGCAGCCAGCCCGATTCCGGCCCACGCGGCGCCGTGCAGCGGATCCACCGCCACACTGCCGGTATAGGGAAAGAGAGGTGCCGGAGCGAGCAGATAGTACCGTTCGATGGCGGCTGTGATGCAGGCAATGGCCACGGGCAACACGCTGCGCGGCTTGAGCTCGAACAGCAGCAGTTCGATCGCGAGAAGGATCGCGGCGACGGGCGTACCGAAAACGGCGGTCATGCCGGCACAGGCGCCTGCGACCAGCAGAGTTTTGCGCTCCATATCCGTCAGCGCGAAACATTGCGCGAAGAGCGAGCCGATGGCGCCCCCGGTCATGATGATCGGCCCTTCCGCCCCGAACGGGCCGCCAGTGCCAATGGAAATGGCGGAGGAAATCGGTTTCAGTATG
>JAGWOU010000139.1 GCA_028870815.1 Rhodospirillales bacterium
TTACTCCGCGGCCTGCGACTGTTGGGCGGCCTGAAATTGACGATGGATGGCGGCGGCGGCATCGCGGCCGTCGCGGATGGCCCACACAACGAGAGAAGCGCCGCGCACAATGTCTCCGGCGGCGAACACGCCGGGCAGCGAGGTTTCAAAATTGCGGGCATTCACCTTGAGCGTACCCCAGCCGGTAAGCTTCAGTTCCGGCTCGTTGAAGGCGCCGGGCAGTTCCTCGGGGTCGAAACCAAGTGCCTTGATCACAAGGTCTGCCTTGACGGTGAAGGATGAGCCCTCGATCGGCTCCACGGATTGACGCCCAGAGGCATCCGGCAGGCCAAGATGCATGCGCATGGCGCGCACGCCTGTTACCTTGTCATCGCCCAGGAAGGCTTCCGGCGCCGAGAGCCAGACGAAATTCACGCCCTCCTCCTCTGCGTTTTTCACCTCGCGCAAGGAGCCGGGCATATTCTGGCGGTCGCGGCGATAAAGACAGGTGACGGATTTCGCACCCTGGCGGATGGCGGTCCGCACACAATCCATCGCCGTGTCGCCGCCACCAATCACCACAACGTCCTTGCCGGCGGCGTTCAGCAGACCGGAATCGTAGTCCGGCACCGCATCGCCCAGCCCCTGGCGGTTGGAGGTGATGAGATAGTCCAGCGCCTTGACGATGCCGGGCAGCCCCGCGCCGGGGCCGCCAATCTCGCGGGCTTTGTAAACGCCAGTGGCAATCAGAACCGCGTCGTGCTTGGCGCGCAGCTCAGCGAAAGGCGTTGCGCCACCAATATCCGCGCCCAGAACGAATTTTACGCCACCTTCTTCCAGCCATTTCCAGCGGCGCAGCACAATTTCCTTCTCCAGCTTGAAGCCGGGAATGCCGTAGATCAGCAAGCCGCCCACACGGTCATGCCGGTCATACACCGTAACCTGATAGCCTTGGGCGCGCAGCCGCTCCGCTGCGGCCAATCCCGCCGGACCTGCCCCGATGATGCCGACGCTCTGCGCACGCTCAGCCAGCGGGGCGATCGGCTTTACCCAATCATTGTCGAAAGCGGTGTCGGTGATATAACGCTCGACCGCGCCGATGGTGATGGAATCGAAGCCTTTTTCGATGACGCAATTACCCTCGCATAGCCGATCCTGCGGGCAGATACGCCCGCAAATCTCAGGAAATGTGTTGGTTGCGGAAGAAAGCTCATACGCTTCCTCAAGTCGTCCTTCGGCGGTAAGCTTCAGCCAATCCGGGATGTTGTTGGAAAGCGGGCAATGCACTTGGCAGAACGGAATGCCACATTGCGAGCAACGGCTAGCCTGCTGGGTGGCCGCCTCGGGCTGGAAATCAGCGTAAATTTCCCGGAAATCCTCGCGGCGGGCTTCTGCCGGACGCTTCTCGGGCGTCTGCTGGGGCAGGTTGATGAATTTCAGCATCCGTTCGGCCATTTATCTCGCTCACACAAACATGGCGGAACACCGCACAAAGGCGTTCCGCAGGGTCAGGAGCCTGCTATTACCGAGATTTTAAGCCAAATGCTACCGATTTTTTCATATTAGTTATCTTATGCTGTCATATTTTATGGGAAATCCACGCCGCTTGCGTGTCGTTGCTCGGAGCAACCGCTAGAAATAGGACCGAAAACAAACCTATTCCCGATAAATATCGTTATGGCGGCGTCCACCCAGACGATAGCGCGCCAGGTAACGCGGCAACACCAAGTCCATCGGCGTGGGAGCGATTCCCAATTCCTGCAGGCCCGGCATGCCAGGGGAGACAACATTATCCCCCGCCAGCAGCGTGATCTGATCAGAAGTGAGACCGGAGCCAGGGACCATCGCTGCCAGCCGGGCGAGGCCCACCGGCATGTCCCACAAGCAGGGCTTGCGTTCGATAATCGCCAGCATCTGCTTTATCAGCACCTTAAAGGATTGCTGCGTTGGGCCGCCAAGCTCAAACACATTGCCCGGGCCCACCGGGCCCAATGCCGCCAGCACGGCATCCGCCACGTCCGCGACATAAACTGGCTGAAACTTGGTTTCGCCATGCACGATGGGCAGGACCGGAGACACCACCGCCATCTTGGCGAAACGGTTGAAGAAATTGTCCTCAGGGCCAAAAATGATGGAAGGGCGCAGAATGGCCGCCTGCGAGTGTGCGCTCGCCACCGCCTGCTCCCCCTCGCCCTTGCTGCTTGCATATAACGAAGGACTGACCGGGTTGGCGCCTATGGCGGAAACATGCACCAACTTGGCGCTAGCCGCCCTGGCCAACCGCGCCACCAGTCCGGCACCCTCAGCGTGGATGCGCTGAAAGTCTCCGCGCCGCGATTCGGTGAGGATGCCCGCCAGGTTGATGACCACTTCGGCGCCCTCGACCGCGCGGGCGGCCAAAGCTTCCTCGGAAACCGGCGCATAGAGCGTCACGATTTGTCCGGCCGCGCCCATGGGGCGCAGAATTTTCGCGGCTTCCGTATCGCGCACGGCGGCCCGCACAGTATAGCCGCGTGCCGCCAGCCGCTGCACCACATAGCGCCCGAGAAACCCGGAAGCGCCGAAAACCGCAGCAATTTTCCGTTCAGACAGCATGCAAGCCCCTTCCCTGTTCCGTCCCGCTTTTAGGCCGCGTGAAAAACCCGCTCAAGCCATGTTGACGCAAGATTGAGGGGGAGTTAAACGCCGCTCCCACGATGCTTCGGCAGCGCGCGGCGGACCGGACAACCGGAACGCCTGAAAAAATGGTTGGGCCCAGGTGGCGGAATTGGTAGACGCACTAGCTTCAGGTGCTAGCGCTCGCAAGGGCGTGGAGGTTCGAGTCCTCTCCTGGGCACCATTTTTAATCTTTCTCAAAATCAGGTGACGGCATGAACGGTATCACGCTCCATAAGCATGATCTGCCGGCGGGACTCTCTTTTGGCCCGCTGGTGGCGGTGGACACCGAAACCATGGGGCTGGACCCGCGCCGGGACCGGCTTTGCCTGGTGCAGCTTTCCGCCGGAGACGGCACCGCGCATCTGGTTCAGATCATTCCCGAGGCGCTGGGCGGCCAAGGCGCAAACTGTCCCAATCTCAAGGCCTTGCTGGCCGACCCTGAGGTGACCAAGCTGTTCCATTACGGGCGGTTCGATATCGCGACCCTTTATCACGCGCTGGGTGTGCTGGCGGCCCCGGTGGTCTGCACCAAAATCGCTTCTAAGCTGGTGCGCACCTATACCGACCGGCACGGGCTGAAGGAGCTGTGCCGGGACCTGGCCGGGGTGGATATTTCCAAGCAGCAGCAGACCAGCGACTGGGGTGCGCCGGATCTTACGCCCGAACAACTCGCCTACGCGGCATCTGATGTGCTGTATCTGCATACGATCTGGGAGCGGCTGCGCGCCTTACTGGCGCGGGAAAACCGGACGGAAATCGCCGAAGCGGCGTTCGCCTTTCTGCCCACCCGCGCGAAATTGGACCTGCTCAGCTACGTGGACCCGGATTTGTTCGCACATTAAGGCAGGGTTACACGGGGTTGCGCATATCGTGTTGACCGGCGCGGCCAGGGTGGTCATACCATTGCCAATGATTCGCGTTGACCGACAGCCTTGCACGCCGGCAGCAACGGGTTCTTCCACGATATGTGGGCGGGTCCGGCCTTGCCCTGCTAACGCCTTAATTCCAGTGCATGCAGCGGTTATGTTTACCGATCCGTTTATCCTGGTTCCGCCGGGCTTGGGGTGCGCATGAATCACATTCATAACGTGCCTCGTCATTCGGTTCTGGATGAAATTCGGCGCCAACGGCAACAGAGTCCCTCGACCCTGGCCAAGCGCAGCCTGCGCGTAACGCTGCTGAAGCGCGCCCTGCCCGCGGCGGCGCTGCTGGTGCTGGCGGCATTGGCCCTGGCACCCTCCTGGCAGGCGGGCCCGGATGCGAACCGCGTAACCTACCACGTGTCGCAATCCACCGGCACGGTCGCTTCCCGCATGCAGAACGCCACTTATCACGGGCGTGACCAGCAAGGGCAGCCCTATACCGTGACCGCCGTGAGCGCGGTGCAGAAAAGCCAGGATAATGTTGCCCTTACCGCCCCTGAGGGCGACATCACGCTCAAATCCGGCGCGTGGGTAATGCTGAAATCCGCCACGGGCAATTATCACCAGAAGCACGACACGCTCGACCTGAACGGTGGCGTGACGCTGTACCGTAACGACGGCACAATCGTGACCACACAAAAGACCGCCATTGATCTCCGCCAGGGCAACGCATCCGGTACCAATCCCGTGCAGGCAACGGGCCCGTTCGGCACGCTCAGCGCCCAGAATGGGTTTGACCTCACCGGGAGGGGCAGTGAGATCACCTTTCACGGTCCTGCCACGCTGACGCTTTCCGAAGCACAATGAAGCCGCTTTATCTTCTGTCTGCCGTCCTGGCTTGCGCCTGCGCCCCGGCCTTCGCGCAGGATTTGAACCTGGGCGGCGCGCCCGGCGCCGCGCCGGTGCCAATCCATATCACCGCATCGCAGGGCATAACCTGGTCGCAAGATGCGCAGACCGTGACGGCCAATGGCGATGCCAAGGCGGTGCGGGGCGACGTGACCGTAACCGCCGATGAACTGGTGGCGCATTACATGAAAAAACCCGGCACGGGCGGCCAACCGGCAGCTTCCGGCAGCGCCAATTCCGCCAGCCCACTGGACCAAGGCAATGCGCAGCTGACAGAGCTGGACGCAATCGGCCATGTGCATATCTATACCGCCACGGATAATGCCTGGGGCGACCAAGCGGTATATTCAGTAGGGCAGCAGGTTCTGGTGCTTACCGGCCACCATCTGAAGCTGACCACTAGCCAGGATATCGTCACCGCCCGGGATTCGATCGAGTACTACGCGGCGGGCCATAAAGCCATCGCCCGCGGCGATGCGCTGATCGTGGCGAAGGGCGGGCGTTCCATCGCCGCCGATGTCATCACCGGCTATTTCGAAAGCCAAACAGGCGACAGCACGCAAGCGCAGAATGCTGCGCAGAACGAAGGTGGGGTGAGCCAAAGCGGCCACCTCAAGCGGGTTGAAGCGCTAGGGCATGTCGTTATCAAAACCACGACGGACACGGCCACCGGCGACCGTGGCATTTATCTGCCGCCAACGGGCGAGGCGCGGTTGGGTGGCAACGTGCACATTATTCACGGGCAAAACGAATTGGCGGGGTCCGACGCGCTGGTGAACATGAAAACCGGAATCGCCACCTTGCTGGCTGGCCCAGGAGGCCAGGTTTCCGGCGTGATCCTGCCGGTATCAGGTAACGCGAAATGACAATCACCATGACGAACAACGAGCATATCAGCCTAACCTCCATGCCTGGCGGCGATGCCGGACTAGTGGCTCATGGGCTTGGCAAGCGTTTCAAGAAGCGGCCGGTGGTGCGCAATGTCTCGCTTTCCGTGCGGCGCGGCGAGGCCGTGGGGCTGCTGGGGCCGAACGGCGCGGGCAAAACCACCACATTCTACATGATCGTGGGGCTGATTGGCCCCGATTCCGGCACCATCGCGCTGGACGGGATGGAGATATCCAACCTGCCAATGTACCGGCGCGCGCGGCTTGGCATTGGGTATCTGCCGCAGGAAGCCAGCGTATTCCGTGGGCTTAATGTCGAGCAGAACATCATGGCGGCGCTCGACATGGTTGAGCCGGATGCCGACAAGCGCGAACAGATGCTGACCGAGCTGTTGGCGGAGTTCGGCATCTCGCATCTGCGCCGCACCCCTGCCCTTGCCCTCTCGGGCGGCGAACGCCGCCGTGTGGAAATCGCCCGCGCGCTTGCCACGGGGCCCAGCTATATTCTGCTGGATGAACCGCTGGCAGGCATCGACCCCATCGCCGTTGGTGAAATCCGCGATCTGG
>JAGWOU010000140.1 GCA_028870815.1 Rhodospirillales bacterium
ATAAAAAGGGCGCCTCCATGAAGGAGGCGCCCGTCCCAGTTAGACTAGGGAGCAACGGTAAAACTTATACCTTATCCGCCTGCGCGGGGGAAGCGGCGGCGCTATCCACCATCGCCTGGGCAGAGATCAGCTTGTCAGACGTCTCACGATACGCATCCGCGTCGTTCAGGTCCACCGCCTCAAACGCGGCCTTGGCCTCGGCCAGCTTGGCCTGAGCCGCCGTCACGTTGATATCGGCCTGGCGGATGATCTCATCGGCCAGCACCGAGCAGCGGGATTCAGTGACTTCGGCAAAACCGCCGGTCACGAAGAACCGGTCGGTGATCTTGCCGCTTTCGTAGATATCAACCAGCCCGCCGCGCAGGGAGGTGACGAGCTTGGAATGGCCCGGCAGGATGCCGAGATCGCCTTCCGTGCCCGGAATCACGACCATGTCGACATCACGGGCCAGGAGCAGCCGCTCCGGGCTGACGATTTCCAGGGCCAAAGACATGGATCAGGCCTTCGCCGCCAGGGATTCGGCCTTGGCGATCGCCTCGTCGATGGTGCCGACCATGTAGAACGCCGCTTCCGGCAAGTGGTCGTAATCGCCAGCCACGATGCCCTTGAAGGCGCGGATCGTGTCTTCCACCTTCACGAACACGCCCGGCGTGCCGGTGAACACTTCCGCCACATGGAAAGGCTGGGACAGGAAGCGCTCGATCTTACGGGCGCGGGCCACCACCTGCTTGTCGTCCTCGGAGAGTTCGTCCATGCCCAGAATGGCGATGATGTCCTGCAAGGACTTGTAGGTTTGCAGGATGCGCTGCACGTCGCGCGCCACCTTGTAATGCTCGTCGCCCACGATGCGCGGGTCGAGCGAGCGGGAGGTGGAATCCAGCGGGTCAACAGCCGGGTAGATGCCCTTTTCCGCGATGGCGCGGTTCAGCACTGTCGTCGCGTCCAAATGGGCGAAGGTGTTGGCCGGGGCCGGGTCGGTCAAGTCGTCGGCGGGCACGTACACGGCCTGCACCGAGGTGATGGAACCCTTCTTGGTGGAGGTGATGCGCTCCTGCAAGGCGCCCATATCCGTTGCCAGCGTGGGCTGATAGCCCACGGCGGAGGGGATGCGGCCCAGCAGAGCGGACATCTCGGCGCCCGCCTGGGTGAAGCGGAAGATGTTGTCCACGAAGAACAGCACGTCCTGGCCTTCCTGGTCGCGGAAATATTCGGCCATGGTCACGCCGGAAAGGGCAACGCGCGCGCGGGCACCCGGCGGCTCGTTCATCTGGCCATAAACCAGCGCCACCTTGGAACCGTTGGTGGTGCCGTCCTCGTTCAGCTTGATAACGCCGGCATCGACCATTTCATGGTACAGATCGTTACCCTCGCGGGTACGCTCGCCCACGCCCGCGAACACGGACACGCCACCATGGCCCTTGGCGATGTTGTTGATCAGCTCCTGGATGAGCACGGTCTTGCCCACGCCCGCGCCGCCGAACAGGCCAACCTTGCCGCCCTTCAGATACGGGGCCAGCAGGTCCACCACCTTGATGCCCGTTACCAGGATCTCGGCGGAACCGGCCTGATCCTCGAAGGAAGGAGCCGGGTTGTGAATGGGGCTATGGGCGGCGGCGGTGATCGGGCCGCGCTCGTCGATCGGCTCGCCGATCACGTTCAGGATGCGCCCCAGCACGCCCGGGCCAACCGGCACGGAGATGGCGGCACCTGTGTCGGTCACGGACTGGCCGCGGACCATGCCGTCTGTCGTGTCCATGGCGATGCAGCGCACGGTGCGCTCACCAATTTCCTGCGCCACTTCCAGAACCAGGCGGCGCTCGCCAACCTTGGTCTCCAGAGCGTTCTGGATGAAGGGCAGCGCGCCGTCGAACTCAACGTCGACAACAGCGCCATTGATCTGGGTCACTCGGCCGGTGTTGTTGCTTGTCATCTCTATGTCCTCAAACGGCTTCCGCGCCGGAAATGATTTCGATCAGCTCTTTGGTGATGTTCGCCTGCCGCGCCCGGTTATAGTCGAGCGTCAGGCGCTTGATCATCTGGCCGGCATTGCGGGTGGCGCTGTCCATCGCGGTCATCTGCGCGGCATAGAAGCCGGCGGCGTTTTCCAGCAATGCCGCGTAAATCTGCACCGCGAGGTTACGCGGCAGCAGACGGTCCAGCAGCGTGCCGTCATCCGGCTCCACCTCGTAGTTATGCTCCATCGCGTTATCGTTCGCGGTGGGGGCAGCGGCGGGGATCAGCGGCTGCTCAAACGGCTTCTGGCTCATCACGTTATGGAAGCGGTTGAATAGCAGCGTCACGGTGTCGTACTCGCCGGCCTTGAAGCCGCGCACGATCTCCTGCGCCACTTCCTCGGCATCCGCGAAGGTCACAACCTTCTTGCCGACGAAGTTCTTGGTGCCGGAAATATTCGCGCGCAGGTCCCGGCGCAGCGAATCATTGCCCTTGCGGCCCAGCGCGAAAATCTTCACGGCCTTGCCTTCGGCCTGGAGCTGCGCCGCCTTCTGCCGCGTCAGCTTGGCGATGTTGGCGTTGAAGGCACCAGCCAGGCCACGGTCGGCCGTTACGGCCACCAGCAGGTGGGTCTGGCTCTTGCCGTTGCCCACCAGCAGCTTGTTGGCGTTCGGGTTGCCCGCCTCGCTGGCCGCGAGGGCTGCCAGCATTTCCGCCATACGCACGGCATAGGGGCGCGACGCCTCGGCCTGGGCCTGGGCGCGGCGCAGCTTGGCCGCCGCCACCATCTTCATGGCGCTCGTGATCTTCTGCGTGGATTTCACGCTGTTGATCCGGTTGCGCAGGGTTTTCAAGGAGGGCATGGGCTTAGCCGAAGATGCGCAGCTGGTTCTCGATGAAGGCGATCAGCTTCTGCTCGGTTTCCGGCTTGATCTGCTGATCGGTCTCGATCGCGTTCACGATCTCAGGCGCGTTGGCCTTAATATCGGAGAGAAGCTGGGCCTCGAAGGCGCCGATCTTGTCCACCGCGACGCCATCCAGATAACCGCGGGTGCCGGCGAACACCGAGATCACCTGCTCAGCCACGGAAAGCGGCTTGAACTGCGGCTGCTTCAACAGCTCGGTCAGGCGGGCACCACGGGCCAGCAGCTTCTGGGTGGCGGGGTCGAGATCGGACGAGAACTGCGCGAAGGCCGCCATTTCGCGGTACTGCGCCAGGTCCAGCTTGATCTTGCCAGCCACCTGCTTCATCGCCTTGATCTGCGCGGCGGAACCGACGCGGGAGACCGAGAGGCCGACGTTAATGGCCGGGCGGATGCCTTTGAAGAACAGCTCCGTCTCCAGGAAGATCTGGCCATCGGTGATGGAGATCACGTTGGTCGGGATATAGGCGGCGACGTCGCCAGCCTGAGTCTCGATCACCGGCAGGGCGGTGAGCGAACCAGCGCCGTACTCGTCGGACATTTTGGCCGCGCGCTCCAGCAGGCGGGAGTGCAGGTAGAACACGTCACCCGGATAGGCTTCGCGTCCCGGCGGACGGCGCAGCAGCAGGGACATCTGGCGATACGCCACGGCCTGCTTGGAAAGATCGTCATAGCCGATCAGCGCGTGCATGCCGTTGTCGCGGAAATACTCGCCCATGGTGCAGCCCGTGTACGGGGCCAGATACTGCATCGGCGCCGGATCGGAGGCGGTGGCGGCGACGACGATGGAGTATTCCATCACGCCGTATTCCTCCAGCGTGCGCACCAGCTGCGCCACGGTGGAGCGCTTCTGCCCCACGGCCACATAGATGCAATAGAGCTTCTTGCTCTCATCGCCGGTGGCATTGATGGTCTTCTGGTTGATGATGCTGTCGATGATCAGCGCGGTCTTGCCGGTCTGGCGGTCGCCGATGATCAGCTCGCGCTGGCCGCGGCCCACGGGCA
Source organism: Rhodospirillales bacterium (assembly GCA_028870815.1). Taxonomy (GTDB): domain Bacteria; phylum Pseudomonadota; class Alphaproteobacteria; order Acetobacterales; family Acetobacteraceae; genus Acidocella. The sequence continues at coordinate 3,882 of JAGWOU010000140.1, forward strand.
CCAGCACGTCGATGGCCTTGATGCCGGTCTGCATCGGCTCGTGCACGGATTTACGGGGAATGATGCCCGGCGCCTTGGTCTCAACCAGGCGGCGCTCGGCGTACATCACCGGGCCCTTACCGTCGATCGGGTTGCCCAGCGCGTCCACCACGCGGCCCAGCAGGCCCTTGCCCACCGGCACGTCCACGATCTCGCCGGTGCGGGTCACGGTGTCACCCTCGCGGATGGCCTTGTCGTCACCGAAGATCACGACGCCGACATTGTCGGATTCGAGGTTCAGCGCCATGCCCTTCAGCCCGGCATTGGGGAAGTCCACCAGCTCGCCGGCCTGCACATTGGCAAGGCCGAACACGCGCGCAATGCCGTCACCCACGGAGAGGACCTGGCCAGTTTCGGCCACATTGGCTTCGGTGTCGAAATCCGCGATCTGACGCTTCAGAATCTCGGAGATTTCGGCAGGACGGATCTCCATATCAGGCAGCTCCCTTGAGAGAATAATTCAGCCGGTTAAGGCGAGACTTAAGAGTGGTATCGTAAAGCTTGTCGCCGATTTGCAGTTTCAGCCCGCCCAGCAGCGCGGCATCCACAGTCTCCACCAGCCGGACGGTGCCATAGCCCGATTCGGCGAGCCTGGCGCGCAACTGGTGGCGTTGCGTATCGGAAAGAATATGGGCGGAGGTGACGCTTGCCACCACTTCGCCGCGCTTGGCGGCGACATAGGCGGCAAAGCCTTCGATCAGCATGGCCAAGTCGCGCAGGCGGCGATTCGCCGCGACAACGCCGACGAAATGACGGACCAGAACGCCAACGCCCTGGGCGGCCAGCGCCTCGTCCAGTGCCGGGCCAACCTTGGTGGTGTCGGTCAACGGGTTGGCGATAAGGGCGGAAAGCGCCGGGCTTTGTTTAAGGGCGCGGCCCAGCGCGTCCATCTGGGCGGTGGTTTCATCCAGCGCGCCACGCTCGGCGGCCAGCGCGTAAAGCGCCGCAGCGTAACGCGCGGCCAGGCCACTAATACCCATGCCCGTTATCTCGACCAAAATCTTCCCGCCTTTGTTGCCGTGCTCTGAAATATATTGCCTCTTGCGAGGCTGGGGCGGCCAGTATCATAGGGTTTGGGCATCAGCAAGGCCATAAGTGACCTCGGACGCAAACACGCCAAATCAACCCGCTTTGGCACAAAACGCGCCGGCGGCCGCTACCCCATTCATATCGCGCATTTCAGCTTATATGTCACCGGCCTTGTTCCTTGCCGGCGGGATCGTCAAAAACCCTGTTACACCAATGACCAAAAGCGACCCCTTGGAGCAGCCGGCCGCGCCGCGCCAGTACAGCCACGCCGAGCGCCTGCGGGTGGTGCATGGCGTGCTGCTCTGTATTCTGCTTGCCGCCATCGACCAGACGGTGGTTCTGCCGGCGATTCCGCAGATGGCGCACAGCCTGCACGGCTCGGCGCATCTCTCCTGGGTGGTTTCGGCCTATCTGCTCAGTTCCACCGCCGCCACGCCGATTCTGGGCAAGCTCTCGGACCAGTTCGGCCGGCGCGAAGTTCTGCTGCCATGCCTGCTGGCTTTCATTGCCGCCAGCGCCGGCTGCGCACTGGCGCCCTCGGTACCGCTGCTGCTGCTGGGCCGCGCGGCGCAGGGGCTGGGCGGCGGCGCGCTGCTGGCAGTGTCGCAGTCGGCGGTGGCCGATGTGGTGCCGCCGCGCGAGCGCGGGCGCTATCAGGCGTGGTTCGCCTCTATGTGGGCGTTTGCCTCCGGCGCCGGGCCAGTGATTGGCGGCTATATCGCCCAGCATCTGTCCTGGCGATTTATTTTCTGGATCAACCTTCCCCTGGGCGCACTCGCCATTTTCCTATGTCTGCGCGGGCTGGGGAATTTGCCCGTGGCGGGAAACCGCGGCAGGCTGGATATCACCGGCGCGCTGCTGCTGATGGGCAGCGCCACGCTTCTGCTCGCGGCGATGAGCCTGGGCGGGGTG